>NZ_JBBAKG010000013.1:17672-91837 GCF_040403615.1 Haliscomenobacter sp.
CCCTTCGGGGTTTTGGATTTAGGGGCATCCACGTAGGGATGCCCCTACTGTTTGCGTTTTTCTTTACCCAATTCCGCGTACTTCACGTTCGCTTCGATGCGGTGACCGGGGCGCGACCATTTGATTCCTTCTCCGGCTACGACCTCTTCTTCCTTGATTTCCGGAACAAAACCATCCGCAAAGGGGCGCTTGGGAATCAACCCCAGAGCCTTGAACATGTCCATGTCTTCGTAGGCATCAGGATTGGGAGTGGTGAGCAGTTTTTCACCTGCAAAGATCGAACCTGCTCCGGCCATAAAGCACAAAGCCTGACCTTCCTGGCTCATTTCAGTCCGGCCTGCCGACAAGCGCACGGTGGTTTGAGGAATCACAATCCGGGTAGTGGCCACCATCCGGATGATGTCCCACATGGGGATCGGTTCCAGATTTTCCATCGGTGTACCTTCTACCGCCACCAGGGCGTTGATGGGAATAGATTCGGGTACAGGATTCAATTGAGACAAGGTCAAGAGCATTTTACAGCGGTCTTCCACCGATTCGCCCATGCCGACAATACCTCCTGAACAAACGGTCAGGTTGGCTTTGCGCACATTGGAGAGGGTTTTCAGGCGATCATCATAGCTGCGGGTAGAGATGATGTCGTCGTAGAATTCCTCAGAAGTATCCAGGTTGTGGTTGTAAGCGTATAAGCCTGCATTGGCAAGGCGTTGCGCCTGGTGTTCGTTGAGCATGCCCAGCGTACAACAAACCTCCATATCTAGCTCACGAACGGTTTTGACCATCTCAATCACATGGTCAAAATCGGCATCGTCTTTTACTGCTCTCCAGGCTGCTCCCATGCACAAACGAGAAGCACCAATGGCCTGTGCCTGCATGGCCGCAGAACGCACCGCATCCACACTCATCATCGGTTCGTTTTCTACACCGGTATGGTAACGGGCTGCTTGGGGGCAGTACCCACAATCTTCAGGACATCCGCCTGTTTTGACTGAAACCAGCGTACTGATTTGTACCTCACGTGGGTTATGGTGCTGACGATGTACCGTAGCAGCCTGAAATACAAGCTCCAACAAAGGGGTGTGGTAAACTTCCAGAATTTCCGCTAAGGTCCATTGTTTTTGTGTAGCTGCCATTATTCAGTTTTTGAATCCACTATCGTTTGCTTTTGGCAAAAAACAGTGATCTCCATGTATTAATATTTGTTTCCCTTTCTCAGCAAAATACTCACCGCATTTCCGCCAAACCCCTGCGCATTGACCAACATGGTTTCCAAAGGACGGTTTGCTGCTGAAGCGGCGGCAAGATAGGGAATTCCGATAAATCGATCATTCATTAACATCAACAAGGCGAATTCCAGGCTCAAGCCGCCCGAAGCGCCCAGGGTATGGCCAATCTTCCATTTGTTGTTGGTGATCAGCGGCAGGTCTTCTCCAAACACTGCCTGAATGGCTTTCATTTCCGCCGCGTCTCCTTGTTTGGTACCCGGAGCGTGGGTTACGATTGCATCTACTTTTGGGCAACCTGCTTCTTCCCAGGCCATGCGCATGGCCCGTTGCATGCCATCCGCATCTTTTGAAACATTGGTTGGCGTACCGCCCCATTCGGTTGAAAAACCTATCCCTTCGATCCAGGCCAAGGCTTCGCTGGGTTCTTTTTCCATACAAAAACAAGCGGCGCCTTCGCCAATGGCCATGGTATTGGCGGTTTTTTCCAAATCCAGCGCCCGCACCGGATAATCGTAGTCATCCACCCCCGCCATGATGCGCAGAGCTTTCATTTGGGCGATGGTGAAGGGTGTAAGGGGCGCTTCGGTTCCGCCAGCCAGGTAGCGGGTCACCCTGCCGCTTTCCAGCCAGGTTACCCCACTGAGGATGGCGTGCAAGGCGGTGCTGCAAGTAACCGAATGCTCGGCTACCATATCGCCCGAGCGCAGGTGATAGCCCACCCAAGAAGACAAGTTTCCGAGAGTAGTGAGCGGCGAGGTCATCGGAGACAAGCCGCCTTCGATGCCGCCTTCCCATTGTTGGTAGTAATGTTCCCAGGTATTGGTGGCCCCACGAGAAGACCCGATTTGAATGCCCAAACCCGGCCCTGCTTGCCAGCCCGCACGGGTTAACGCTTGCTCTGCCGCAGTGATGGCCAGAAGTACCGAGCGGTCGACCTGGAAATAGTACTTGTCGCTGGAGCACATTTTGATGATCCGGGACTCTGCGGCAACGGGCAGTCGCCCCATCCAATGCCCGTAAGCATCTTGTACCAGGTAATGCCGTTCCAATTGCTGGTAGCTGCCCCAAGGATCAAAGCCTAAAGCGGAGATGCTGCCCCAGCCCGTTATGCCGATTTTGTTTTTTCCCATTGTCGTTGATTTCGGAATCGGGACTTTAAACTTTCGGCTCTCCCAACGCACACTTGATTACAGCGTAAAATTAGAAGCCTACCATTCAAAATCCAGTGCCGCTTCCAGCGCCGTATACACTTGGTCCAATTGCGGATCGGTGATACAATACGGCGGCAAAACGTACACCACATTTCCTAAAGGCCGCAAAATTAAGCCACGTTGAAGGAAAAAACGGTACAAAAGGTCTCTTAAATTATTAAAATATCCGCTTTGCGTGTCGGTCTTGAATTCGATGGCCAGAATGGTTCCGGTTTGACGAGCGTTCTGCACTTGGGGGTGATTTTTGATTTTCACCAAAAAATCGGATTGCCGTTTCACCACCCTTTCGATATTCCCTTGTGTTTCAGCAGACAGCAGTAAATCCAGGCTCGCCAAGGCCACCGCACAGCCTAGGGGGTTGCCCGTAAAGGAGTGGCCGTGGTACAAAGCCTTCATTTTGTCATCTGCATAAAAGGCCTGGTAAATGGCCTCGGTGCAGGTCGTTAGGGCCATGGGCAGCATGCCTCCAGTCAGGCCTTTGGAAAGGGCAATGATGTCGGGCGTCTCCTGGCAATGTAGGGTCGCAAAAAGCTTACCGGTGCGCCCAAAACCGGTCATGACTTCGTCGGCAATGCACAAGGCGCCATGTTTTTTGCAAAGCGCCATCAGTTGATCAAGCACATCAGGGCTGTACATCAGCATTCCACCTGCTCCCAGCACCAGGGGTTCGAAAACGAATGCAGCCACATCGCCTTTTTGAAGGTATTCTTCCAATGCAATAAGGCAAGCTTCCTCTTGGCCAGGGATGGGTGTAGGTATGCGTTCCACCTGGTACAAAAAATCCTGAAAGGCGTTGTGAAACGACAAATCTCCACCTACCGACATGGTACCAAAGGTATCGCCGTGGTAGGCCAAATCAAATGCGATGACTTTTTTACGCGCTATGCCCTGGTTGTAAAAATACTGGATGGCCATTTTGATGCCCACTTCCACTGCGGTGGAACCATTGTCGGTAAAGAAAGCCTTGCTTTGGCCTGCTGGCAACAAGGGCAACAAACGTTCGGCCAGCTCTATCGCGCTCGGGTGGGTGAAACCTGCAAAGATGACGTGTTCCAGGGTACGGGCTTGTTCGGCCAGTTTTTCGGCCATATAGGGGTGCGCGTGGCCATGGATATTGGTCCACCAGGAGGCTACGGCGTCGAGGTAGACCTTGCCCGTTTCGTCGAACAGTTCGGCGCCTTTGCCCGCCACGATGGCGATTGGGGCGTCGGCGGTTTTCATTTGGGTGTAGGGGTGCCAGATGTGGGCACGATCGCGGGTGATCCAGTTGGGTTGTGTCGACATTTTAATAACAGTTTGGTTTAGACCCATGCGGGTTCTATTAGAGTCAGCAAAAATGTGGACACAAAGTTCATTTTTTCAAGAAAGCGAGCAAATTTTTGAAGTCAGGAAATTCATTTTCGAGTTTGGTGGCATCTAAACGTTTGAGTAATTCAACGGCGTGTTTGATCTCATGGTACTCACCTTTTTTAGTTCCTTTGGTTGCTTTTTTGAGTATATCCTTAGGTTCAGGAATTTCCGCAGGCCTTCTTTTGGGGAGTTTTTTGGTAATATCAGCGTTAAAATAGTCATCTAATATGTCAGGTTGCGAAATGAACCAGGCTTCAACTGCTTGAATCATGTAGAAAATTTGATCCTTGTATTTTTCCAGTTTTTGTGCTTGCAAATCCTTGGTGCGATTCGTTTCGGGCTGATCCAAATCCATCAATAACCCAACCTCTTCACCTTCGTTTTTGAAGTGTAGGAACTTCTTTATTGCCTGGGATTTTCCGTTCCCAAGGATGATTTTGGGCTTATTTTGATCCATCTTTTTAGAAAGCAGCTTATCAAAACCTTGACGAAGGTCTCCATTGGTGGCATCACTACTTCCTTCAATGATTAAGGTCTTTTTAGTTGCCATATCTCACTCCCCCAAAGTCGCCTTGTTTCCACATTTGGCCGATGGTGTAATCTTCGTACCATTCAGCGAATTGGTCGGTGGAGAAGGATTTTACGATAGTTCCGTTTTGTTCGTCTTTTTCGAAAACTCGGAGATTTTCAATATCAAAGTAATTCAATAAACTCTCAGAATGGGTTAAAATGACAAAAGTCGAAGTTGCAGAAGCGTCTTTAATTGCATTTGCTAAATTTAGAATCATATCGGGATGCAAGCCCAATTCTGGTTCATCAATACAGATTAGTTTCCCGCGATTGGGATTAAAAAATATAGCTAAAAGGCATAAATATCTGAGTGTCCCGTCAGAAAAATTTGAAATAGGAATAGAGCGAGCAAACTCACGTTCTTCAAGTTGCAACTCAATATTTCCAGCAATGAAATGAAAATCAAAGCCCGTAAAATTAGGGTTGACCTCCTTAAATAATTCTTCAATTTTTCGAAAATTCCTCTTGTCATTAATCTTAATGATATTTAATAACTGAGTCAAATTTGCGCCGTCTAAAGAGAGTGCTTTTGTCGAATTTGAGTTCACCATTCTGCGAATGCCACTATTGGGGGAAGTATCAAAAGATTCATATACAAAGATTTCTTTTATGTTCTTTTTAAGTACCTCCAAGGCATTTAAATCGTCTTCATTTCTGAGTACGATGGAGCCTAACATTAACTCTTGTTCATCAAATCCTTTATTGTAATATACACTTTTACCATCTTCCTCAAATCCAAGCATAGAGAAAAAATATTTATAACCATCCGAACGCCAAAGGCTTTCTTCTGTAAAATAATCCGCCCCACCACCTATTTTACGATTTAATGTAATTGTATAGACTAAACTATCATCTTCAAATTTGTATTCATCCTTATATTTAAATTTACTGGTATCAAATGTAAACTCAAGTTCAATTTTATTTGAGTTTAATTCTCCTGGAAGCACAGTTCTATTGTAAACAGTATCAAACCCTCCTAAGTGGCGTACAAAATAATTGTATAACCCAATTCCATTTACTCCTTCCTTTAATATCCGAAGTGCTCTCAAGAAATTGGATTTCCCTGAGCCATTTATCCCAACCAAAATGTTGACTTCAGGGTGCAACTCAATTGTCGTTTTCCCAAAACTATAAAAATTCGTTAGCTCAACTTTTTTGATCATCGACCTCGATTTTGTACTGCAAGCTACAAAAATTACCCTGGATTCACAAAGGTTTCCCGCAACAACTCCGCTTGTTGCGCAATCGCCTCAGGCGAAATATGCCCCATCTCCCCCACTCTCCCCAACACCTTCACCCCACTCAGCGCCTCAATCGCTTTTTCCGAAGCCACATTCTCCGCTCCGTTGTACAACAATCCAGCCAGCACAATCCCCCGCGAACGCAATACCTCCAAACTCAACAAGGTATGGTTGATGCTGCCCAAATAATGCCGAACTACCAGGATAACGGGCAAGCCCAGGTTTTGCATCAAATCCAGCATGGTTTCCTGATGGTTGAGCGGCACCATCAAGCCCCCAGCACCTTCAACAATCAAAGGGCGATCGGTGGATGGCAATTGAAAGTCGGAAACCTTGATTTCCACCCCATCGATGGCAGCTGACGCGTGCGGAGACAAAGGCATAGTCAAACGAAACCGCTCGGGGAATATCCGGGTTTGGGTATTGCTGATCCAGTTTTGCACTTTCATGGAATCGGTATGATCCAGGTCGCCAGATTGAATGGGTTTCCAATAATCGGCTTGCAGGGCTTCGACCAGAGTTGCCGCAACCACGGTTTTGCCTATTTCGGTACCGATGCCGGTTACAAAGTATTGATGGTGCATGGTTGTTGAACTTGATGTTCACCACAAACATAAGTCCTCCCGATTTTTTGAAATACCCACTTTAAAGCCCCGTAGGGGCGAAATATGGGTAGAAAATGCGCCCGAGCTCCAATTCAAAGTCCCGTCAGGGACGAAATGTGGGTTAATTACATCCTAAATACCCACATTTCGTCCCTGACGGGACTATTAAAAGGTGCTGGTTATGCTTTAGCTACCCATATTTCGCCCCCAACGGGGCTTCAAACAAACCACGGTTATTATCAAAAATTCGATATAACTCCTATTTATGGCAAAATTTTTTTCTCCAATAAATCCAATAAAAGCCTAATCTGTTCTTCCGTATTAAAACTGTGCAAACAAATCCGCAGTCGCTCCTGTCCCTTGGGCACCGTTGGATGCAGAATCGGCCAAACCGCAAACCCTTGGTCTTGCAGCGTTTTTGCCAGTTCCCGCACCGCCGAGTTGCCCGGATAAACCAAACTCTGGATTGCACTGCGGCTCGGAATAAACTGTGGACGCAATGAAGCAGGAATTTGTTCGGTAAAAAAGCGGATATTTTGCTGCAAGGCTTCCAATGCCATTCCCTTTTGCATTTGATGGTAGGCAGCTTGCACACCCACCAAACCATGCCAGGGCAAGGCGGTCGTATAGATGAAAGGTTTGGAAAAATTGATCAGGTAGTCGATCAAATAACCTGGGCCACAAATCGCGGCGCCATGCCCACCCAAAGCCTTGCCAAAGGTGTAAATCCGAGCCCAAATCTGCTCTTCCAAGCCCAATTCAGCCACCAATCCACGTCCTTCAGGTCCCAATACCCCGGTCGCATGTGCTTCATCCACGATCAAGGCAGTACCGTATTTTTCACACAATTCGAGCATTTCGATCAAAGGAGCTTCGTCGCCATCCATCGAATACACACTTTCCACCACCACAAAAATCTGGCCTTTGGACACTTGCAATTTTTGCTCCAAATGCTGCAGGTCATTGTGCCGAAAAGAATAATGGGTAGCCAAACTCAGTTTCAATCCTTCCCGCAAAGAGGCGTGAATCAACTGGTCGTAAAGGATCGTATCGTGCCGTTCAGCCATACAAGACAACAAACCTTGATTGGCAGCATACCCTGAATTGAACAAAAGTGCTTTTTCACTGCGATGAAAAGCCGCCAAAAACTGCTCAAAGACTTCCATTTCCTGACGATTGCCACTGATCAGACGTGACCCGGTTGCACCCAAAGGGCCATCTTCCATTAATGCGGTTTGAATGGCTTGCTTCACTGCGGGGCTATGTGAAAATCCCAAATAATCATTGCTGAAAAAATCAATCAGGTTCCGTTCAGCGGGTAAGCGCCTCAACGCATCCGCAGAACGGCGTTCTGCCAAGGCGATTTCCATTTTTCCAGCAATGTTTAAGATCCTTTTCAGCATAAACTCCTTTTCTCTCGAACAAAATTTCAACGTTAAGCTTTCAATGATCAGCCCGACTTCGTCAGGCTGGGTAGTGTTTACTAGCAACAAATTTCACAAATTTTCACAAATCAAATTCTTCACAAATTCTATTTGTGAAAATTTGTGCAATTTGTGGCTAATAAAATTTCTTGAAATCATGGAATTTGGGAAACTCCCTGACATCAGCAAAGTCGATTTTAGCCTCCCAGGAGATGCTCCTGGTACGGCTACCACGCTGCGAAAGTACGATAAGTCGGAAAAATTTCGCGTTTACATTGGTGGCACAGGATGGTCGATGAAGGAATGGGTGGGTAGCATTTACCCGACAGGTACCAAAGCGGCAGATTATTTGCGGGCTTATGGCCTGCAATTCAACACGATCGAGTTGAATACCACCCACTACCGCATTCCCGATTTGGCCACCATCGAACGCTGGAAGGCGGACACGCCAGGTGATTTTCGGTTTTGCCCTAAAATCCCGCAAATACTGAGTCACAGTCGGGATTTGGGCTTGAGCAATCCTGCTTTTGGTCAGTTTTGCGAAGCGGTATTGGCTTTAGAAGAAAAATTGGGCGCTTGTTTTTTGCAAGTGCCGCCTCATTTTGGTATAAAATCGAGAGGCGTGCTGGAAAAATTCATCCACCATTGGCCTCAAGGCATTCCCTTGAATTTGGAAATGCGCCACGAATCCTGGTTCGATGGAGAGGCTACAACCGAAGTAGAGGAAGTTTTTGGCCTCATGTCCGAAACGGAAATGGGAACGGTTTTAACCGACGTTGCAGGCAGACGCGACGTACTGCACATGCACCTGACCTCGTCCATCGCCATGATCAGATTTGTAGGCAATGGCTTGCATCCCACCGATTACAGCCGGATTGATGCCTGGATTCCCCGTTTGCGCCAATGGCATCAGCAAGGGCTTAAGGAGGTGTATTTTTTCACCCATGAACCCGACAACCTTTTGGCTCCGGAGCTGGCCAAATACCTGGCCACGGCTTTGAAGGCGTTTCCTGAAATTGAATCCCGCGGCCCGCAAAAAATAAATTCCGACAGCGCTGGTCAAATGAGTCTATTTTGATGAAAGCACTCGAACTCAATACTGACTTTAAAATTGCCCTTGACCTGATCGAAAAAGAAGGCAAGAACTTATTCATCACCGGACGAGCAGGTACGGGTAAGTCAACATTGTTGCAATTGTTTCGCAATACCACCCGCAAAAAAGCGGTCGTGCTGGCGCCAACTGGTGTAGCCGCCCTCAATGTACAAGGCCAAACCATCCACTCTTTTTTTGGTTTTCCGCCCCGCTTGATTTCAACTCGTGAGATCAGCAAACGCAAAGACCGCAGGCTGTATCGCAACATGGAAGTGTTGATCATCGACGAAATATCCATGGTGCGTGCCGACATGCTGGACAACATCGATTACTTCCTGCGCCTCAATCGCGACAGTCCGCTGCCCTTTGGTGGGGTGCAAGTGGTGTTTTTTGGAGACTTGTTTCAACTTCCCCCCGTTGTAGCCAGCGATTTTGAGCAAGAGGTTTTTAGCACCTCGTACGATTCCGCTTTTTTCTTTTCTGCTCAGGTTTTCAAGCGGGGATTTGAAATCGAGATGTTGGAATTGCGGAAAGTGTACCGCCAGGACAATCGGCATTTCCTGCGCCTCCTGGACGGTATTCGGCTCAACCACGCCGATCAGGACGATTTGGATGAATTGAACGAACGTTTTGATCCAAATTTTGAGCCCGAAGATTTTTACATCACGCTCAGCGCCCGCAATGCGACCTCCGACCGCATCAATCAGCGGGAATTGGGCAAAATTGACTTGCCCGAGCGCAAGTACCTGGCCACAGTAACCGGAGAATTCAACCCGACCCAATATCCTGCGGAGGCAGCCCTAAGCCTGAAAATCGATGCCCAGGTGATGTTGCTCAAAAATGACCCGGATCGCCGGTACGTCAATGGTACGATTGGCAAAATTGTGGCATTGGGCAATGAATTCATCAAAATTCAGATTGAAGAGAAAAGTGGCGATTTGAAGGAGATAGACATCGCACCAGTCACTTGGGAAATCATCCGTTACAAGAACGATCCCACGCAAACCGAAGACATTCAAACCGAAGTAGTTGGCACTTTTACACAGTTTCCTCTACGTTTGGCCTGGGCCGT
Source organism: Haliscomenobacter sp. (assembly GCF_040403615.1). Taxonomy (NCBI): domain Bacteria; kingdom Pseudomonadati; phylum Bacteroidota; class Saprospiria; order Saprospirales; family Haliscomenobacteraceae; genus Haliscomenobacter; species Haliscomenobacter sp. Next base: position 27,465 of record NZ_JBBAKG010000013.1, read on the forward strand.
GACCATCCATAAAGCACAAGGCAAAACCTTTGATCGGGTGATTATTGATTTAGGTGGCGGGGCTTTTGAGCATGGCCAAACCTATGTGGCACTCAGCCGCTGTCGAACGTTGGAAGGCATCGTACTGCGCCAAAGAATTCGGTCTCAGGATATTTTAACGGATATGCGCATTCTGGATTTTTACCAACAAATGAGGGGCCAATAATTATGGCTGAACAGTAACTCAAATTGCGCAATAGCAGCTTCGCTGCTGTAATTCTTTCACCACCTTAGGCACCTAAGATTAACCTTAGAATCCAAATTGTATTGCCTCAGGTGACTCTTAGGTGTCTGAAGTGCCTCAGGTGGTGGAAAATAGAAGCAGCGAAGCTGCTCGCAATGCGAGTCAATAACTCCGATATCCCCGAATGCCCGAAAAAATCCGCTCAATAAATCGCCGCTCTTCCGTGATGATGCGGGCTTCGCCGAACAATTCCTCGTCGGTAGGCACTTGCTTTCTGGCAGTTGTCATCATTTCTCTTGAAAATGCAACTTCTATGGGTACTTCAACTTTCTGGCCATCGTCTCGTGGAGAAAGCGATTTCCAAACAACCCGACCTTCCAATACGCCATATTCTTGATAATCCAGACTTTCCAGACGCACGATTACTTTTTGGTTCACTTTAACCTTACCAGAGCGTTGAAACGGAATAAACATTTTGCCTACAATCTCTTTGTCTTTGGTGGGCACGATGACCATCAATTGCTCATCCTTGTATACAAAGTTGTTTTCGGAGACGTTGCTGCCTACAATTTGCACCAACCCACTCGTTGGCGCTTCAATGATGTAGCGTTGCTTCCAGGTAATTACCCCTGCGCGCAGGCGCAAAAAGGATTCCCGCAATACGTCTGAGGCAAAATTGGACTCGTTGTCTGCTCCGCTTTCAATGCTACGTATTTTAATCCGCAAAGCAGAAAGTTCTGACTCCCGATCCCGAATCTCACTTTCCGTGCGCGACAATTCCTTGTTCAAGTCCATAATGCGGCGGATTACCACGTTGACATGATCCTGCGAAGCTTGATTCACCGACACCAGGTGTTCTTTGTTTTTGCGTTCTTGATCTGCCTCCGCAATTTGCTCCTGGATTTGAGCCCGTATTTTTTTTTGGAAATCAAGGCTTCGATCCAGGCGACCAATCTGACCTTGAGAAGAGCGCAAATCCGAGGTTGACAGGTTTTTGTACATTTCAGAATTGTACTTGACCTGCACATCCTGAAATTCATACAAATCTGCTTGAAGTTCGCCCAAAACCAGGTTGCTGGGCACTTTAAATTTCAGCAAATCCTCATCTCGCAAGCTGGACAAAGCCGTGATGTAATCTTCCAAAGTCAATACATGTCGAAAATTGGCGGTACTTCGAAAAGCAATCAAAGCCTGTCCAGAATCAACCCGCGTATTGTTGCGCACGATGACCTCTTCAATCCGAATGGCATTGGGTGCAGTCAACCGTACCGGGGGGTCTTTGGAAACCAGGCGGATGTTGGCTTCTACCACTTCAGGGTATTTGACCAGGAAAGCCAGCCACATCAACAACACAAAAATGGCGAGCGCAGTCAGGCTTCCCCAACGCACCATCCAGGATGGCGGTGTACCCAGGATTTCCTGTACCTCCTCACTGCGGATTTCTATGTTGTCCAGTTCCTTCACTTCTTTTATTTGCTAGAACTACGATCCGAGTTCCAACTGATTTTTTACCAGTTGGTAATAAGCCCCACGCATGTAGGTCAATTCTGCATGCGTGCCCTGCTCTACGATTTCACCATCTTCCAGTACGATGATGTTGTCGGCGTTCATCACCGTACTCAAGCGGTGCGCAACAATAATGATCGTTTTCCTTCGGAAGTACTCATTGAGGTTTTCCATGATCACCATTTCGTTGAACACATCGAGCGCGGTGGTGGCTTCGTCAAAAAACAGGTAATCCGGATTTTTGTATACTGCTCTAGCAATGTACAAACGCTGTTTTTGTCCCTGACTCAACCCCAATCCTTCCGAGCCAATCTTCGTATTGTAGCCCATGGGCAAAGCTTCAATAAAGCTCTGGATATTGGCTACTTTTACTGCACGAAGCAGTTTTTCCTTGTCAATGATCTCGTCTCCAAGTGCTACGTTACGGGCAATGGTATCATTGAAAATATAGCCTTCTTGCATGACCACCCCACATTTTTCACGCCAAATGCGGTTGCTGAGGTTGCGCATCAGCACATCACCAACCCGAATGGTGCCTTCGGTGGGGTCATAAAAATTGAGGAGCAATTTGAGTAGCGTGGTTTTACCGCTGCCACTGCGGCCCACGATGGCGGTGGTTTTGCCTTTGGGGATGCGCAGTTCTATGCCCTTCAATACCATCGGAGAGCTGGGGCCTTCATAATGAAAACTGAGGTTATCAATGACGATGTCGCCGGTTTCGGGCAAGATGGTCATTTTCTCCTGTGGATTCTCCTCGTCTTCCTTGAGGTGGATTTCGTTGATGCGTTCCATGCTGATCGAGGCTTCCTGCCAGGATTGCATAAAATCTACGACCCGGTTGATTTGGCTATTCAATTGACCAATGATGTATTGCGCCGCGACCAACATCCCGAGACTCATTTGGGATTTGACAACAGCTTGGGCAATCAGGTAAATGATCAGCAGGTTTTTGCCTTCATTGATGGCGATCGCACCTGCGCGTTGAAGTTGTTCTATGCGCAGTTCGCTCATGTTGGTGCGAAACAAGCGGGCTTGTCCGCGCTCCCAGGCCCAGCGTTTTTGCTTCTCGGCATTGTACAACTTGATCTCCTGCATACCGTTGACCATCTCCATCAGGTTGACCTGGTTTTCGGAAGACTGGGCAAAATGGCGGTAATCCAACTCCCTTCTTTTCTGCATAAACCAGCTTACCCAGAGAAAATTGATAAAGGTACCCACCAAAAAAACCAGAAATACCCGAAGGTTCCAAGAAGCCAGGATGATGCCAAAAGCCAGAAGGTTGAAAAACGAAAAGGCCGAGAGCAAGGTCGTGGAACTCAAAAAACGCTGTACGCGCTCGTGATCCGAAATGCGTTGCAACAAATCACCAGTAACCCGACTATCAAAAAAACGAATGGGCAGCCGGGTCAATTTGATCAAATAATCTGAAATTAAACTGATGTTGACCCTTACCCCAACGTGTAAAAGGATAAAGGTGCGGATGTATTCAACAATAACCTGAGTCAAAAACAATACGCCTTGTGCCACCAATACCAGCGTAATAAAATTGAGGTTGCGGTTGCCGATGCCCACATCTACAACGCCCCTGATCAGGAAAGGAAAGATCAATTGCAACAACATACCCAAAAACAAGCCCACACAAAGCTGAATGACCAGATTGGAATAGTTGCGGAAATACTTGGCAATGTAGGCGATGCCCCCTTTGTTTTGTTTTTCCCCATCGCGAGAATAGAACTCTGGCGTGGTTTGCATCAGCAAAACGATGCCATGAGACTCTTCTTCTTCGGATTCAGAAATCCAGTGGCGCAAAAACTCATCTTTGTCCAATTGATATCGGCCCTTGGCGGGGTCAGCAATCCAAACGCGGTTTTTGTAAATGCGGTATACAACAACGAAGTGTTCATTCTCCCAATGGACAATACAAGGCATCGGGATCACGGAAGACAATTGCTCAAACGTGGTTTCAACGGCCAGGGTTTGCATACCGATCGATTCGGCGGCGTCGCTGATGCCCAACAAAGTCACGCCTTGACGTCCAACGTGGCTCAATTCTCGCAGGTGTTCCAGCGAATAATACCGACCGTAATGGCGTGCAATCATCCGTAGACAGGTTGCACCGCAGTCCATTTTGTCGAGTTGTTGGTATGTTGGAAAGCCGTCGTAAATCATGGTTTTCTCTCCGCTGTAGGGCAGTTTTATTGTTGTATTACTGCCAGTGGTTGCCTTTAGACGTAAAATTCTTTACGCTGATACAAATATTAAAGGGCAATATAAGTTTTTTGATTGAAAAATGTAACTATTTGGTTAAAATCTAAAATTAAAGTATAAGCTAAGCCTCTAATTTTCATTTTTTTACCAAGTAAAGATACTTCCGTTCCCATTTTTCCAACAGCGTTCTTTTTTCTTTGCCCTTGATCATTTTTACTTCAAAGCACTTTTTTTCAAGCCAATTGTCTTGTTCATCATAGCGGTATTCGTAGGCATGTTGGGGGTCTTTGATCAGCTCGCCTTGTTCGTTGTACTTTTCGCCAGGAGCAGGAATTTCGGACACCTTCAGCGGATCCAGCACGAAAGTATCACGGGAGGATTCCTTGCCCATAGCGTTGGTTTTTTTGACAATGTAGCGATTGATTTCGGGCAAATATTCTGCTTCTTCACTGGAGCCTTGAGGGTTGTCATTGCCATCGAATTTATCCAGTAAATAGGGCAAGCCCCGACCCTGATTTTTGATGCGGGTTTCATAGCGCAGATAACCCTTTTCACTGAATTCCCGAATGCGCACCAAAAAGCCCCGTGTATCGTAGATGTAGTTTTCGGTACGGCGCTGGTAGCTGCCATTGACATCCCAGGTTTCCAAAATGGAGGCTTTTTTTACCCCCCCAGGACTGTAGTAAGTGATGGTGTCTTTGGAAAGTCGCTTGTCACCTTCAAATACTTCTTGCAAGATGAGTTTTTGCATGGCGTCAAAACGTTGCAGGACTTTGGTTTTGGGGGCACTTTTTTCTTGTACAGGAAGGTGTGTTTCCAGTACCTCCAGCACAATTTTTTCGCCTCGAAAAACTACTGGATGATTGAGGTACAATGCCCTGCTCAGGTTTTGGGCAGAAGCATACCCGCAACCCATCAGGAACAACGGCAAAAGTAGAATCAACAGCGGCTTCATATCGTTATTTTGCCCACAAAATAGACCTATTTTTCGTACATTTAAGGCAACAATATCACCACTATGAATGTAGAAGAACTTTGTGCGTATTGCCTGAACAAAAAAGCCGCAGAAGATACTTTCCCTTTTGGCGAAACAACCATGGTGTTTAAAGTTATGGGGAAAATGTTCGCCATCCTGCCATTGGATGTAGAAGAAACCAGCATCGCCCTCAAATGTGACCCCGATCGCGCCATCGAATTGCGGGAAACTTACCCCGATGAAATTGTTCCAGGCTATCACTTGAACAAACAGCATTGGAATACGGTACATACCGAAAATGGCCTTTCTCCCAAAATTATCCAGGAATTGATTGATCACTCCTATGAGTTGATCGTCAAAAGTTTACCCAAAAAAATCCAGGCTGAACTGGAAAATCTTATATGAAAGTTGATTTCTTGATTGTTGGCCAGGGACTGGCTGGCTCCCTTTTGGCCCATTTCCTGGAAAAAAAAGGCGCATCCATCTTTGTGATCGACCCCGACGGCGAAGGTTCCGCTTCTCGCCGCGCAGCAGGGTTGATCAATCCGGTTACAGGGCGTTATTTCGTGAAATCTTGGCGGGTCGATGAGCTGATTCCTTTTGCGAGGGAAACTTATCAAAGCCTTGAAGCCTTGTTGGGCGGTTCTTTTTACCACGAACGCTGTATTTTGCGCGCCCTCGGCTCTCCCAAAGAAGAAAACGATTGGCTATCCCGTGCCGGAGATCCAGGTTATCAACAGTACATGGGAGACCATGCTCCTGCTGGCGATTTTCAAAACCTCCTTTACCCTACTCTAGCCTACGGCCAAACCCTACAAAGTGCGCAGCTCAACGTCGCAGTTTTTTTGGGTTTTTATCAAAAATATTTGATGAGGAAAAATTGGCTGAGTAAAAATAAATTCCATTACGATGAATTGATCAGGCGGGATGGAGGCATCACTTACCAGGACATCCAGGCCAAGGCGGTTCTTTTTTGCGAAGGCTTTGGTGCGGTCAAAAATCCGTTTTTCAACTACCTCCCCTTCCGAGGCGACAAGGGAGAAGCACTGATTGTAAGGGTACCCGAAGCCAATTTTGACCAGATCGTCAAGCAAAACAACACCTTTATCGCTCCGCTCGAAAATGATTTGTACTGGATTGGTGCTACCTACGAATGGCATTTTGACAATGACGCCCCCACGGAGAAAGCCCGTCTGGAGCTATTGGATCGCCTGGATACCGTGCTGAAAATGCCTTATGAGGTGATCGAGCATTGGGCAGCCATCCGTCCAACGGTAAAGGATCGAAGGCCGTTTTTGGGGCAACATCCTCAATTTCCTCAACTGTGGATATTCAATGGATTGGGTACAAAAGGAGCTTCATTGGCACCGTTTTGGGCAAATCATTTGAGTGAAGCGATCCTGAATGATTCGGCATTAGATCCAGAAGTGTCCATTGAGCGTTTTAAGCAATAAAATCAAACCGGAAATAGTTAAGAAACGGAAACATTAAAAGCCCAGATCAATCATTTTTTGTGTAATTTTATACGTCTTTGCATCCGGTGCTAGATAAACATACCAAGATGAAAAACAATCGAAAATCACTAATCCAATGGACATTCCTAATCCTCACAAGTTTGCTGGTCATTCTGACGGGGTTTAGTAAAAACGTTTTTTCAAGCAAACGGCCAATGATCCTAAAAGACTATCCAAAAGAATGGAAACAGATCGACTCTCTGGAAAGCCAGGGGCTGCTGCGGTCTGCCCTCGAAAAAGTAGAGGCCCTTTACACCAGGGCCAAACAGGAAAAAGAATCCGCACAATTGCTCAAAGCCCTGATTTACCGCTGCAAGTACATCAACAACCTGGAAGAAAACGGTGAAGTACTGGCCATCAATCGTATGCGCGAAGAGCTGAATGCAGCCGATTTCCCCGAAAAACCCATCATTCAATCCATGCTGGGTCAATTGTACCAAAAGTACCAGGACGAAAATTACTGGCGTTTCAATGATCGCACCACGATAGAAGCATACAAACCCGCTGACCTGGCTACCTGGTCACTGGAACAAATTCAGGATGAAAGTGCCAAGCTTTACCTGGCTTCAGTTGAAGACCAGCGTTTGCGCAGCAGTACGCTCAAATCCCTGGATCCAATTTTGCTGCCCGGCATCAACACCGAAGGCCTGCGCCCTACCCTCTTTGATGTGTTGGCCCATCGCGCCATCGCACATTTCTCCAACTCCCGCAGTAGAATAGCTACTCCAGCCTACAAGTTCAACCTCGATTCGCCCCTGGCTTTTGCGGAAGCGGCCAGTTTTGTCAATGCCAATTTCCCCAGCAAAGACGAAGTTTCGTACCAACGCCGTGCCTTGCTCTTGTACCAGGAAGTGATCAAATGGCACCTGAAAGACGCCCAACCCGATGCCTTGATTGACGCGGATTTGTTGCGCCTCGATTTTGTCTACGAAAACGCAACTTTGCCCAACAAGGATGAATTGTACCTGGCGGCTTTGGTAAATTTGGGTAAAAAATACCCCACGCATCCTGCCTCTGCAGGTGCTGCCTACCGCACTGCGCAATATTATGCCTCAAAAGGACGCCAGTACAATGCCCAAGATAAAAATACCGAAAAATACCGCCTGGATCTGAAAAAGGCCAAAGCGATTTGTGAAGACTGCATCAAAATATTCCCCAAATCCAGTGGTGCAAAATCCTGCAAAAACCTGATATTCAGCCTACTCAATCGCAGCCTCAACCTGCAGTTGGAGGAAGTCAGCAGTCCGAAAAACCCGATCCTTATCCAGCTTGGTTTTCGCAACACCCCTAAGACCTTCATGCGCTTGGTGCTCCTTAGCCCCGAGCTACGCGACAAACACCGCAAATTGCGCCAAGAAGAAGGCGATGCTTTGCTGCGCAAAATCAAACCCTTGCGCAAATGGATGGCCACGCTACCCGATGATGGAGACCTTCAGGAGCACTTCACCGAAATCAAAACCGAGGGACTCGACCTGGGTTTTTATGCCCTCCTCGCCGCCGATGATGAAGCGATGGGCACCAAAGACAATCGCCCGGCGATTGCGTTTTTCCACGTGTCCAATTTTGGCATCCTGACCCGCAACGACGATACCGGCGCCTTAAACCTGGTGGTAGTCAATCGCGAAACGGGCGAACCTATTTCTGGCGTCGAAGCCACTTTCTTCAGCAATGAATACAACCGCAGCTCGCGGGTTTACGAGGACAATGAAATTGGCAAAGGAAAAACCGATCAGGATGGATTCATTTCTTCCAACATCCGCGATCGTTCCATTCGGGTGCGTTTCACCCAAGGTAAAGACCAATTGTACCTCAACGACAGTTATTACAGCTACAGCCGGGAAATTCGGGAAGACATTACCCAACATACCCACTTTTTCCTGGATCGCGCCATCTATCGCCCCGGCCAAACAGTATATTTCAAAGGCATTGCTGTAGAAAACCGCAGCAACGAGAAGCCAGTTATTTTGGCCAATACCAAAGTCACCGTAACTTTTTTTGACGCCAACCAACAGGAAATTGAACGCAAGGAATTGGTCTCCAATGCCTACGGATCTTTCAACGGTACTTTTGTAGCCCCTCCTGGAGGCTTGCGCGGGCGCATGAGCCTGATCAGCAGCATTGGCGCTTCTTCCACTGGTTTCAACGTCGAAGAATACAAACGCCCTACGTTTGAAGTGGCACTGAAGCCATTGGAAGGCGAAGCCAAACTCGACGAGCAAATCACCGTAAAAGGAGAAGCAACGGCCTTTGCTGGAAACAACATCACTGGAGCGAAGGTGACCTACCGCGTAGTACGCCAAACCCGCATCCCCTGGTGGATGATGTGGCGCTGGGGTGGTTTTTGGCCAGGCAAATCTGAAGAGCAAGAGATTGCGCTGGGTGAAACCCAAACCGACGACCAAGGAAAATTCAGCGTAAGCTTCCAGGCGCAACCCGATCGGGATGTAGCACCTGCGGATAAACCAGAGTTTCAGTTTACGGTATATGCCGATGTAGTGGACATCACGGGTGAAACCCACTCCAGCGAGCGCAGCGTAACCATTGGCTACGTGACCCTCAACGTGGATTTGAATTTGGCCGAAATCATGGATCAATCCAAGACCCAGCACCTGGGCATTGACACCAAGAACCTGGATGGTCAGTTTCAGGCTGCCGCTGGCAAGATCAAGATTTACGGCCTGCAAGGCCCCACCCAGCCCTACCAAAACCGCTTGTGGGAAGCACCTGATCGCCCCAGCATCCTGGAAAAAGATTTCCGTGCCAGCTTCCCTACCCTACCCTTTGGAAAGGAAGATCAGCCCGCCAACTGGCCCAAACAAGACTTGATCCTGGAAAGCAATTTCAATACTGCCCAAAACGATAGTCTGGCGCTTCCGATGAGCCAACTCGCTCCTGGTCATTATGCTGTAGAAATCAGTACCCAGGACGCTAAGGGAGAGAAAATCGAGTTTACGAAATACTTCCAGACCTACAATAGCCAAACCAAACAGGTAGCTGCCAATACCATTTTTTGGAAAGATTGGGCCAAGGTCAAAATTGAACCCGGTGAAATGGCCAATCTGTTGTTGGCCTCTGGTGTGAAAGACCTGAAAATACTGATCGAAACCGAAAAGAACAGCCGCATTCGCACCCGCAAATGGGTCAATCTAAAAGGCTGGTTGGAAGAAAGCTACACCGCCAAAGAAGCCGATCGCGGCAACATTCAATACCTGTTGGCCTATGTTTGGAAAGGCCGCGCTTACAGCGACAACCTTACGCTGGAAATCCCCTGGAGCAGCCAGGAACTGAAAGTGGAATACCAGAGTTTCCGCGACAAGCTCAAACCTGGTCAGGACGAAGAGTGGCGTTTGCGCATCAGTGGCCCCAAAGGCGAACAAGTAGCTGCTGAAATGGTAGCCGCACTGTACGATGAGTCACTGGATCAATTTGCTGCCAATTCCTGGTCGATGTGGCCATTCAGCACTCAGGACTATTCGGCGTACCGCTGGGGCAATCAGGCTTTTAGTGCGGTATCTGCCAATTACTACCTGTCTACCCGACAGGAAAATGAGACCGGGAAAGCTTATCCTCGCCTGAATTGGTTCGGCTACATTTATGATGGCGAAGAAGGCGATTTTCAAATGGCCGGTCGCCCCCGGAGAGCGATGATGCGCAGCGCACCTGGTGCACCCATGATGGATTCGGCAGGGGCTCAAGAGTATTCGATGGCGGCACCTAGTGCCATGGCATCCGAAAAATCAATGGTAACGGATCCGGTAACTTACAAACAAAAAGAAGAAGTTTTAAAAAAGGATCTTTCCGGAAACGAACCTGAACCCAAAACCAACAAACCCGCACCAGCTGATTTCCAGCCCCGCACCAACCTCAAGGAAACGGTCTTTTTCATGCCTGAATTGGCCACGGATGCCAGCGGCGCGATTGTCATCAAATTCAAGATGAACGAGGCGCTGACCCGTTGGAAATTCCTGGGCTTGGCGCATACCAAAGACCTGAAAATTGGCAGCACGACCCGCTCGGTAGTGACCCAAAAAGAATTGATGGTTCAGCCCAACGCACCACGTTTCTTGCGCGAAGGCGATGAGATAGAATTTACAGCCAAAGTGAGCAACCTGAGTGGCCAAGCCCTCAACGGCACTGCTTCCCTGCAATTGTTTGATGCCGTGAATGGCCAGGCCATCGACGTGGCTTTTGCGAACACCAATAGCTCGAAAGCATTCAATGTCGCAATCGGGCAATCTGCGCCCTTGTCCTGGAAGTTGAAAATCCCCGTAGGCGGTGCCAGTGCGGTGACTTACCGCGTGATGGCATCTGCGGGCACCTTCAGCGATGGAGAGGAGAATGCTTTGCCTGTATTGAGCAACCGCATGCTGGTGACCGAAACGCTGCCCTTGTTTGTACGCAGCAAACAGACGCGCAATTTCACCCTGGCTTCCATGGCAGAAGGTTTCAAGTCGAACACCCTGCAACCCCATCAGTTTACGTTGGAATTCACTTCCAATCCGGCCTGGTTGGCAGTCAAGTCATTGCCTTACCTGATGGAGTACCCACACGATTGTTCAGAGCAGATTTTCAGTCGCTTCTACGCCAATACCCTGGCGGCACACGTGGTGGATCAACACCCCAAGATCCGCATGGTGTTTGACAAATGGAAAAATTCCGCCACTGCCCTGCAAAGCAACCTGCGGGCCAATCAGGAACTGAAATCAGTACTTCTGGAAGAAACGCCCTGGGTACTGGAAGCACAAAGTGAAGAAAAACAACGCCAACAAATCGCCATCCTCTTTGACCTCGACCGCATGGCCAACGAAGAAGTGGCGGCACTGGGCAAACTCCGCGAGCGCCAAATGGCCGACGGAGGCTGGAGCTGGTTTCCCGGCGGAACTGGCAGTTGGTACATCACCCAACACCTGGCTGCGGGTTTTGGTCACTTGGCTGCACTGGGCGTAAAACCCAAGCTGGCCAGCGATGAAATGTCCCTGAAAGCCATTGAATATTGCGACAAACAAATCGCCGAAGCTTATGCGGATCTGAAAAAAGCGGAACGGGAGAAACGCCTGAAACTGTCGGACGATCACCTCGGCGACATGTACATCCACTACTTGTATACCCGCAGTTTTTATGCCAAAGCCAACTTTAGCAAAGAGGCCAGCGAAGCGCGCAACTACTTCCTGCAACAGGCCAAAACCTATTGGAACAAGAAGGGCAATTACGCGCAAGGCATGCTGGCACTGGCCCTGCACCGCTTTGAAGACAAAACCACACCTGCCCAAATCGTCAAGTCACTAAACGAACGCGCCATCCGCTCCGAAGAGCTGGGCATGTACTGGAAATCGCCCGCAGGCTACTACTGGTACGAAGCACCGATCGAAACACAGGCACTGATGATTGAACTCTTTGCCGAAGTGGGCAAAGACGACAAAGCGGTAGACGAGCTGAAAGTGTGGCTGCTGCGCAATAAACAAACCACCCATTGGAAAACCACCAAGGCTACTTCCGAGGCGATCTACGCCCTGCTAGTGACCCAAGGCAAGGTAGACATGCTGGCGGACGCGCAACAGGTGAAAATTGACTTCAAACAACTGAAAGACAAAGTTGCTGTAGCCACCATTGGCAAAGCGCAAAACGACGCCGAACCAGGCACTGGCTACTTCAAAACCTCCTGGAAAGGCAAAGACATCCAACCCGGCATGGAGCAGGTAACGGTGAGCAATCCCAACGCTGGCATCTCCTGGGGCGCGATGTACTGGCAATACTTCGAGCAACTGGACAAAATCAAAGGCTTTGAAGCAACGCCACTGACGCTGCGCAAAAAACTCTTCAAAGAGGAAAAAACGGCCACCGGCCCGAAATTGCGCGAAATCACCGCCACGGAACCCCTACACCCTGGCGACAAACTGATCGTAAGGGTAGAACTGCGCTCCGACCGCGACATGGAATACATCCACCTGAAAGACATGCGCGCCTCGGGCTTCGAACCGATGAACGTACTCAGTCAATACAAATACCAGGGCGGCCTGGGCTACTACGAAAGCACCGGCGACGCTGCAACGCACTTCTTCATCGATTACCTGCGCAAAGGGACTTATGTGTTTGAATACCCACTGCGGGTGGTGCACAAAGGGGCTTTTTCGAATGGCATCAGTAGCATTCAGTGCATGTATGCACCGGAGTTTAGTAGCTTTTCGAGTGGGGAAAGGGTTGAGGTGAAGTAGGAGAGCTTGGTTCTTAATAAAAACTCCACTATTTTTGAACAATAATGTATCAATATGCCGAAACGAGATTATTATCACCACGAAATCAGTAAGGCTTTTGAAAAGGATGGTTGGACTGTAACCGACGACCCTTTACAAGTATTGTGGGAAGATCGGTTACACTTCCCCGATCTTGGGGTGGAGCGAGTAATTGCGATTGAAAGAGGAAAAGAGAAATTGGCCGTAGAAATTAAAAGTTTTTTAGGCCAAAACTTCTCTCATGACTTTTACGAAGCAATGGGGCAATACGACAATTACTATTTTGCATTAGCAGAAGTCCAACCTGACAGGGAAGTTGTTTTGGCTATCTCAAGCATTACTTATGAGAAATTCTTCCAAAAGAAATTTGTCGTTCGATTGATGGAGTTGAAAAAAATTCCTTTGGTAGTGATCGATGTTGAAAAAGAAACAATTCAGTTATGGATAAGATAAATCAATATCAAGAAGCAATTCTGTCCTTGCTGACAGATTATTCCCAGTTTGGAAAACCTGGCGCAGGACTGGAAACGCAAATTATCGCCGATAAAGAAAGAAATCACTTCCAATTGCTGACTGTTGGCTGGCAGCATAACTCAAAATTTGTTTATGCCATCGCTTTTCACCTGGACATCAAAGATGGTAAAATTTGGGTGTATCAAAACAACACTGATGCCATGATTGGTGACGAATTGATGGAAAGAGGGGTGGATAAAAATGATATTGTACTGGCATTTCATGCGCCATCAGAGCGGAAGTATACGGGGTTTGCGGTGGCGTAGGAAATTCCCAGGTTGGATCAAAATCTAGCGCATTATGGCAAAGATAAAGGCACTCATTCGATTTGACTGGTTTGTAAAATTCTTTCAAAAAGAGAAGAATGAGGCTTACTATAAGAACTTGCGCGAAGAAAATTCCTGGGCACGGACACTTAGGGCGGAACTCAGAGCAGCGAAAAAAGAGCAGGCACTGGATATTGCCCGAGAGATGAAAATGGAAGGTGAACCTGTTGAGAAAATTAAGAAATATACGGGGCTGAGTGACGACGAGATTGAGGGATTGTGAAAGGGCTAGTTATCTAAAGGTAGGTCATTGAATTTGTTCATTATTGCCTTAATTCAAAGTTATGTCTGAAGCAGTATTGTATCAATCGGTTCTGCAAAAACTGGGGCAACTTTCTCCGCAAAAATTGGTAGAGTTGGATGCGTTTTTGGCGGTTTTGGTAAAGAAACAAACCAAGGGTGTCGAGTCTGTTGCAAATGGGAAGAACCCGGTGGATCAATACTTTGGAGCCTGGAAGGATTGGGATGATGAAGAGTTTCAATCTTTTTTAGGCATGGCAAATGTTCAGGACATTAAAAAGCCAAAATTTGGTTTTGGAAAGTACAAAGTTGAAATCAGCGATGATTTTGATGCGCCATTGGAGGACTTTAAAGATGAAAGTATTGCTGGATAGTCATACCTATTTTGGGTAAAGGTTGAGAAATCTCGACTAAGCACCCCAAGCATTGTTAATTTTGAAACTTGTTTACTAAAAATGTTGCAATTCGAACACATTACGACTAATCCCAAAATTTTGGGTGGTAAACCAATCATCAAGGATACCCGCATCAGCGTGGAATTTATTCTGGAGCTTTTGGCTTCGGGGACGGCGGTGAAGGATATTGTGGAGGCTTATCCGCATTTGTCGGAGGAGGCGGTGAAGGAGGTTATATTGTATGCGGTATTCCAGCTTAAAAGCAATGTCTTCATTGATATCCCATTGAATGCTTCATGATGTTTTCAGAATTCAAGATCCTCTGTGATGAAAACATTCATCCTGATGTTGTTGATTACTATTAAATATCTGTACTGCCTCATAACCTCCCCACCCTTCAACCATTTCAACCTGCCCACTGTTGTTATTTAACTACTGATTGACCCAAGCACCAACTTTCATCCAAACCAAAATTCAATGAAAACGATCCATATTGTATTGCCCTTTTTAATCATTTTGAGCCTAAGCTCCTGCGGACAAAAACAAGGGTTTCCAAGCTCCAAATCTTCAGCAGCTGTACGCGCAGCTGTAAAGATCCCTCCGGCTGAATTGGCCAAATACCACAAGGCTGTTTTTGCGGCGGGCTGTTTCTGGTGTGAAGAAGCGGTATTCGAAAGCATTCAGGGTGTGGCCGAAGTCATTTCGGGTTATGCGGGCGGCACCACTAAAAACCCGACTTATGAGCAAACGGGCACTGGAACAACCGGACACGCAGAATCGATTGAAGTGTATTACGACACCACCGTGATCGATTACAAAACCTTGCTTCGGGTGTATTTTGCCTCGGGAGACCTGACCCAGGTGAATGGCCAGGGGCCAGACGTTGGATCACAATACCGCTCCATAATTTTTTACAAAAACCCGGTAGAAAAAGCCTTGGTGGAAAATTATATTGCTACACTCAACGCCTCCAAAAAGTACAAGCGCCCGATTTCCGTAGATGTGGTTCCATTTACCGAATTTTGGGTGGCTGAAGATTACCACCAGAATTATGTGCCACAGCATCCTGAAAATCCGTATGTGCAAAATGAGTCCATTCCAAGGTTAAAGCGAGCACAGGCGCAACTGAGTGATTTGCTAAAACCAGGGTTAGTGCAGCATTGATTTCAGGGTTTCCAACCAAAAGATAGCAAGAGGCATTGGTACTAGAGTCAGCAGAAATGACTTAAATCAGCAACCCAAAAAAGTTATGAGTTATGAGCACCAACTCATAACTCATAATTCATAACTCATAATTCACAACTTCTTACTTCGCTCCAGTGTAATTTTTGCAATCCACTTTAAAGTCGATGAAGTACTGGTTGTTGGTTTCGCTGATTTCAGCAATTTTCAAGCCTGGATCAGCAATTCCACCTAGGTAGAAGCCTCGTCCACAGTAGTTGTGCAAATCAACCATTGGCAATTGCAAACCGCTCAGGTAGTATATATAAGAAGCACCAGGGGCAAGGGTTTTGGTGTTGGAAATCCGGCCACCGATCACCAGTTTGTCTTCAGGAAACTGACCCGCAACTGCCAGCGGTGCATAAGCCATAGGGGCAGCAGTGTTGGAAGAAGTGATGATGTCGACCATGTAGCCATTGACGGGATCAGAATCCGTTCCAATTGCGGGTGCGCCACCAATGTTTTTCACTTCTACTTTCAAGTCGGAAAAAGTCAGGCCTGGGCCGCCTACTGGGTTGGCCAAAGCCATGTAAGAGATAACCAAATCAGGGCGAGGCGCAGTGGTTGGGCCATCACAAATGATTTTGAAGCGGGTAAAGTTCGTGTTGTCGACTTCATTGGTTTCTGCTACTTTTTTGCCTGGGTCAATCACGCCACCGAGCGCAACATAACCCATTTGACAAGGTTTGACCATTACTTTAGGTAGAGGGAAGCTCAGGGCAAAAGTCTGTTGCATACCAGGGGCAAGGGTAGGTGTGTTGCTGTGGCGTCCGCCAATCACCAACATGTCTTCCTGAAATTCATAAGGGGCAGGAACCGCGGCAAAAACAATGGGTGCAAAAGCATCAGTAGACAAAACAGCGTCCAACATGTAGCCTTTGGTGGCGTCATCAAGAGTACCAATGGCTTTTGCGGAGCCAATGTTCTTGAAAGTAATTTTGCAGTTTACCGTTTCGCCCAAAACATATGTTGCTTTATCAGTGACAACACTGGTGACAACCAGGTTTGGCGCA
This sequence comes from Haliscomenobacter sp., assembly GCF_040403615.1. NCBI lineage: Bacteria > Pseudomonadati > Bacteroidota > Saprospiria > Saprospirales > Haliscomenobacteraceae > Haliscomenobacter > Haliscomenobacter sp. Next base: position 43,830 of record NZ_JBBAKG010000013.1, read on the forward strand.
GCAGCAGTTAGACCTAGCCCGTCCTGTGCGGAAACTGAAATCATGGGAAGCAAAGCAACTAATGTCAACAATGAATTGATGCATAGCTTTTTCATAGGGATATGTGTTTTTTGGTTAAAAAGTTTTTAATGTACCTGTTGTACATCCCTATGTGTGGCTACACCAGGAGGGCGTTCCAGCGTTTGCAGATTTTTTTGAAATTTTTTCTAAAGTCAGGATTCAACTACAAATACAACTGTACCATTTTGCGCCAATACCGAGCGCGGTGTGCTTCGCCATCCCAGATATGGAGGGCATGAGGGATGTCTTTAGCAGCAAGCGTTTCGCTCATGTGCTGATTGCTGCCCAAAAAAACGTCCTCCTCTCCTACCGCCATGATGATCTCCAACTTGCGGATGGCTTCAAGTTGTTGATCTTCGTCCAGGTTAGGCATATAATGACTGGGTGTGATGAAATACAGGTCTTCATCGTAGTAACCCTCCAACAAATCCTGAAAAACCCCAACTGGGGTAGTCAGGTCATACCGCCCACTCATGGCCACCACTTTGGCAAAAGACTGGGTGTATCTGAAAGCAAAATTTAAGGCATGATAGGCCCCAAAGCTACAGCCTGCCGACATAAGATAGGGATTATCGTTTTTTTCAAGGCTCATCGGCACTATTTCCTCCATGATGTATTTTTCATACTGCAAGTGCCGTTCGATGCGCCCACGGGGCCGGCGCCAATAGGAATAGAAGCTTTCTTGATCTACGCTGTCCACGCAATAGATTTGCAACCAGCCCTGCTCAATTTTTTCAGCAATAGCACCAATCACCCCCCAGTTTTCGTAATCGTAATACCGCGCCATCCTTGTTGGAAAAAACAAGACCCTTGCTCCGCTGTGCCCAAACACCAGGAGTTCCATGTCGCGATGCAAATTGGGGCTAAACCAGCGGTGGTATTCTCGGTGCATTTTACGTGTTTTGAGTTGTGTCGGTCTATAGCAGGGGGACAGGATATTGAAGTAAATGTTCTTTCCAGCACTGATACCCCAATGGGCTCAAATGCAGGCCGTCTGGCTCAAAAAGACTGGGGTCAGGGCGGCCATTTTCGCCAAGCATGGCATCAAAGATGTTTACAAAATGGTAATTTCCACCGCGCGCAAGCAACTCCTTTTCCACCAGTTGATTGGTGTATTTTATGTTTTCCACAATGTTCCAGCGCTTGATGCTGGGCTTGATGGAAATGAATGCGAATGGTATGTCTCCGAATTGCTCATGCACTTTGGCCAACAATTGTAGAAAAAACCCGAACACCTCTTCAGGATTTCGACCATCACCCAAATCGTTGTCGCCGCCATAAAAAATCATGGATTTCGGCTGATGCGATACCATCACTCTTTCAAAAAACCACACGCAAGCGGCCAGTGTAGAGCCTCCAAAACCCAAATTGACTACGTTTCGGTTGGGGAAATCCTGTCCTAAAGTTTTCCATTGGGTAATGGAAGAGCTTCCGTAAAACAATACTTCGTCTTGGTGCGCCACTTGATCGCGCTGATGCTCTAGCCTCTTAATTTCTTCTTCGTACCAAATCATTTACACAAGCTTTCTTTTGCAATTGGGCGTAAAATTAGTTTTCTCAAAATCAACATTGAGACTTTATACATTAAGTTTAGGTTTATTTTTTTGAGATCGACGTTCAGATCGACGTTTACTAAACTTTTGAAGTTTAGTAAACGTCGATCTGAACGTCGATTGTTAAAATCTATTCTGCCCCATCTTTTTTAGCCCGGTTCACAGCATACACTGCCACTTTTTTTCCTTGTGCCAAACCAGCCTCCGCATCAAAGCGGTAGTGGATACCGCCATAGATCCGGGATTCGGCTGCTTCGCGGGCCCAAGTCTGGCATTGCTGCGCTTCTTCTGGAAAAATATAAGACAGCACCTCTGCTCCTGCCGCAGAAAAAGTGCTGTGCCCAGAGGTATAAGCCGGGAAGTTGGGTGTCCCCAGGATCGTTTTAAACCCAGGAATGGCCTGGATCGGTCTGGGATAATGGTAATAATACTTGGTATCCCAGCAACTGATCCCCGCATCCATAATGGCCATGTTCATGTAAGCCAAGGTGCGCGCTGAGCGCAAGGGATTGAACTTGTATTTGATCAAAAAATTCTTGGCAAAGCGATTCCAATGCCCTGGAGGCGTATAGGTGTTCAAGCCGTCCGACCACCAGTTGGCGATTTTGCGTTGCTCGATAGTCAAATTCTTGGTGATGTCCTGCAATTCCTGTACAGCAACGTTGAATTCTGCCGAGCCTGGCTTAGGCGGTACAGGAGATCTTACCTCTTCCACCATAGGCACGTTCCACATTCTGACTTTGCCAAACAGTGGGGTAAGACCAACTGGTCGGGTTGGGGTTTCCTGATTGTCCCATTGCCAGCCAAAACGATTGAGTGCAGCAGCTTTGATGGAATCAGACACCGCTCTGGGCGTCTGTGCTTTTTTCATGCCATCACTTCCCGCTCTTTGCAAGGCAACTTTTGCAACCTCCGAACCAATAATTGCCCCCGCGTCCAGATCACTTTGTACGTTTACTCCAGCCCAGGTCAAACAAACCATGTTCTCGTTGGCTTTGGCAATCAGGTAATCTTTTTCAAGGGGGAACATCGCGATCAGGATGTCTCTGGAAGCCGCGGCAACCACCGCACCATCGGCAGGATAGGCGGGCAATGCGGTTTTGGCATACGCCGGAACAATCGAATTGTCTACTTCATATGGTGCTTTCCGGTTGTACTTGAATTTGTAATTCCAGGCGCTGATCAGGCCATCAAATTGTGCCACACTCAGGTAAGCCAAAGCTCTACAGGTGTACGGCGGATGCGAATACGGAAACAAAGGGTACTTGCCGGGATTGGCCGCATCCGGTACTGGATAAGACCCGTCCGCATTCGGTTCTGGAATCAGGTTGTATTTGGTGGACAGTTCCAAGGCAATTTCGTTCCAGCGCAAAATGGGGTTGTTGGTCCAATAGGCAATTTTCTCGCGTTGCGCACTGCTCAAAGTGGACATGGCCAATTTTACATTGTTCAATTCAGCTTTGTATTCGTCTGAAGTCACTTCTTTCGGCGCAGGGATCACAATTTGGCTTGCTCCCGAAAGGAGTATTGGTTTCCAACTGCCTCCTTTTTCGTCAATGCCTGCAAAGGCATAATCGGTGTAATCAGCACGGGTAAGCAATTCTTTCTCGCAAGAAAGACCAAACAACAAACCCAAAGTGAGGACGATAAAAATGTATTTATTTTTCATAATGAAAATGCATTTGATGAGGTGAACTAGTGAGTTCCGGTGTTCAGATTTTGAATTGATAGGTGATGCCAAAACCGTAGTTTTGAAACTGGCCCATGTTGCGGCCATGAATCATTTTGGAATAATAGGCGATGGCGCCAAAACCATGAATCGACTTAATGTTCTTAAAGTAGTACTGCGCAAAAAATCCCACCTGATCCACCTCTACCTTGTTGGTTGGTTGGGGCGAATTGTAAATGCGAATGTCGTCGCCACTGGTCGACCGCAATCCCATGTAATTGGCCTCGATTTTCAGGCTGCTGTTGAACAACCAGGTTCCTACGGAGCAATTATAGTTCAAGGCATTTGGTACATCCATCCACTGTGAATAATAGGCTCCATTGTTGTAGTAAAAATTGCGCTCTACCTTGGTTTGGCCGCGCCACAGGTGTGCTGCCGCCCCACGAACATAAATTCCGTTGTCGAAGCGGTATTGCAAAATGCCACGCAGACTCCATTCATTGGTACCCAAGCCCAGACTAAAAGGCTGGTAATCGGACAAGTAATTCGACACTGGTGTACCAAAACCACCAGTAGCCAAAAAGGAGATTTTCCCAGGCCCTACTTGTTGATTGAAAATTTCACCTTTGATGGCAATGTTCAAGTCCTGGATGCCACCAACGCCTTTCAATTGACCACCAGTAGCCTCGGTCTGGATGTAGGGCAAGGTGGCAATCAGGTTGATTTTGTTGGTAATGCCATAGGCAACCATTGAGGTCGCGGCTTTTTTGGAAAAGGTACCAATGTTGGCGTTGCTTCTAAGGCGCGCCCCTTCCCAGTATTGATCCCAGGAACCTGCATCGTACAGCAGGGCAACACAAAATTCGCGCTTTTGCATCAATAGATCGTCGCTGGGAGTTTGGGCTTTTAGTGCGCTCAAATAGGCTATAGATAGTACAAGGAGAAATATCCGTATAAGGTGATTTTTCATCGGAATTGAAATTAGAAAATAGAGAAATTACCTTGTAGAAGCGCGAAGTAGCGCTTTACAATGTTTAAACAAACGTAAAGAAGTGGCGAATGCCAAGGGGTTATGCGCCTTGCGGTGGCGGCTTAGGAGTGGAGTGGTCAGACAAATCGATCAAGCCCACAAAATTTTGGGGCTGAGCAGTTTTTGTGTGGTCAACAACAATTGGGTTAATAACTATAAGTGCATGTTCTTCAAAGTAAAAATCGGAGAAATAGCGCTCCGTGAAGGTTTTAGGTGCAGAACGGTCTTCTTGGTTTTGTTGGGCATCGACTTTGTACTCGTGTCGGGTACCATTTGGCGATTTGGAGTCTACGGTATAGTAGTTCGTTTCGCCATTTTCTTCGTCTGAAAAAAGGAAAGGCGCACCGTAGCCCATCCCTTGTATCACTTTGATGTCTTCTTTTTTCTGAATTTTGATGTGGGCGGTAACGCCAAGTTCCGCTTTCATCTTTTGGGCAATGGCGGTTTCTTTGGCGTCCATGATCGACTCGATCCGGGCAGTGTACACCACATGAATGAACACACGGCCTCCCACCCACTGCATAAAGATCAGTAGAATGAATAGCCATGCGCAGATGGGCCGCAATGTTTGCCTGAATTGGTTCACCGCACTTCGTTTATTTATGAACGAACCATGAAACAGCATTTGCCGTTTGGCTGCAAGAACGGAATAATCTTAAAAAATGCAAAGGGATGGCGGTATTTATTTTGGGTAGGCAGGGTGAAACCCCTTTTAGCGTAAATCAATTTCTATAATTTTCGCCTCCCTATCTGCTGATAAAATAACTTCCTCAATCCTCGTGACAAATTGAACGAGGGTCTTGTAACGATTGTCAAACGTTTTAATAACAATTAATTTTACAGGATATTTATCTAGATTTTGTTGATTTTTAAGGTTTTTATCGGCAGTCATTAAATATTCGAAACCTGCTTCAAGCATTGAACGAATTAGATCTCCATTCTTTTTTTCTGCCCAGCCCATATCATGTACTGATGTGACTTCAAGTTCAGTAGAAAAATGTTTCACCAAAGGCCGTGGCAAATTTTCATCAAGCAAGATTTTCTTCATAGGTATTGAAAGTGAGGTAAGCCTGCATCAAGTTAATCAAACTCAAGACTTGTTCTTTCTGAACAGAAGGAAAATCATTTAGAAACTCTTCGATGGTATCTCCATTTTTAAGATAATCGAAAAGAATTTTGATTGGGACGCGTGTTTTTGAAAAAACAGGCGTCCCACTTTGAATCTCGGCTGAGATGGTAATGATGTCTGCAATCATTTTGATACTTTGATTACAAAAATAAACATTTAATCACGAAGAATGACGCAAAAAATTACTTCCCGATTTTTTGAGCCGCTTTTGATTAGGAAGCTCACTTGAAATGAACCGTTCGATTTCCTATTCAAAACCCAAAATCGAGAAGTTAATTTTTCTGCTTAAGAATCCAGTTTTGGTTTTATCAACGCCAAATCCCCTTCAATTGCCAGATCTGCCCTTTCAACAACTCCACTTTTCCGCCTTCAGAAAACAAGGAGATCGAATCAAAGGGTTGGCTTGGGAAAAACAAATCGGTCAGTACTACCTTACCTTGGTCTGCAAAAAGTTCTACAGAAGAAACATCCAGCAGGAGGCGTATTTGCACTTTTCGATCAGCGCTTTCCCGTACCGCAAAATGCTCCGCCTTGGCAAATTCTTTGGAAAAATCAGCGTTCCCCGCTTGTCTGCGGTCGCTGAAAAAGCGCTTTTGGGCAGCGTCCAGGCCGATGCGGTATTTTTCTCCGGCGGCATTGCGCAATTCGATGCCCCAGATAGCTTTTTGATCGGCAGGCAGCATGACTTCCAGTTCTACTTCAAGTTGAGCTGGAGACAAGTCACTTTTTTTGCCAAGATCCAATGTCCCGGAAAGCGATTGTGCGGGTATGTTGTAAGTTTTGGCGCGCAATTTGGCCAAACTGGCCACCGGTTGGGCGCTCAGTCGCAAACCATCGGGCGTTTGTACCAATTTCATCTCACGGGGCAAGGTGTTGGCGCTGCGCCAGGCTTGAGTTGGCACGCTGGTTGCGTACTGCCAATTGCTCATCCAGCCCAAAAACAAACGGCGGCCATCCGGGGCATTTGACCAGGTGACGCCAGCGTAATTGTCGCGGCCCCAATCTACCCACAACACTTTATCTGCTGGGTTGCTGTTGCTGAAGGTTTTTCCATCAAAATCTCCCACAAAGTACTGCGTGGCCGAGCCACCATTAGGGCCGCCACTGCCGATGCTTTGGAGCAACACCCATTTTTCGGTTTTGGTACCTTCTACTTTGATCGGAAAGAAATCGGGGCATTCCCATACGCCGCCGTGATTGCCCTGTTTTTCGCCAAAATCACTCAGAAAAGTCCAGTCTTTGAGGTTGGGCGAAGTGTAAAACTGGACTTTGTTTTGTGCAGCCAATACCACGATCCACTTTTTAGAAGGCTCATGCCAGATCACTTTGGTATCCCGAAAATCGCGGATGCCCGGATTGGGAATGACGGGGTTGCCTGCGTATTTGGTCCAGGTACGGCCCTTGTCCAGGCTATACGCAATGGATTGGCTTTCTACATCGACCCTTTGGGCTTTTTCGTGATCCATGTTGTGGTGCGTAAACATGGCTACCAGTGGCACGATTCCGTTTTTTCCAAAACCGCTGGTGTTTTTCCAATCTACTACCGCACTTCCTGAGAAAATCAAGCCCAACGAATCAGGATACAGCGCAATGGGCAGATTGCTCCAATACACCAAATCTTTGCTCACTGCATGCCCCCAGTGCATAGGCCCCCAAACATTGTCTTTGGGGTAATACTGGTAAAAGAGGTGGTATTCACCCTCGTAGTACACCATTCCATTGGGGTCGTTCATCCACATTTGCGGTGGAGAAAAATGGAATTGGGAGCGGTGAGGCTCGTGGTAATGGTTGGTTTGGGCGTTTAAACCGTCAATTGTAACCAGGATGAACAGTATAAAGTGAATGAACTGCTTTGCAATCTTCATAGATAAATTTTATAGACTCATTTTTGAATAAGACCCTGCAATTCCTCCAACGAAATCACTGGTGTTCCTCCCTTATGCGTAGCGGTCAGCGCGCCCATGCCACATCCGAAAGCCAGGTTTTGGGGTGCGGCGTTGCCTTCCAGTAAGCCGTGCAGAAAACCCGCCAAAAATGCATCGCCACTGCCTACCGTGTCTTGAACCATCACTTTGAAACCCATATGCTCGCTGAACTGTTGGCCATCGAAATAAATGGCCCCCTTGTCGCCCCGGGTTTGCATGATGCCTTTCAGGGAGAAACGTTTGACGAGTCCTTCCATCTGATCCATGTCGTTGCCGGCCAGTCCGAACCATTTGCTCAACAAGATCAATTCTGCATCGTTGAGCTTCAGGATGTCGGCTTCAGCGCCTAATTCATCGATTAACTCGGGACTGTAAAAAGGAGTGCGCAAATTGACATCAAAAACCGCAGTTTTCACCTGAGGCAAAAGGTTGAGCAAGGTTTGTTTGCTGTGTGCATTGCGGCAGGCCAAACTGCCGTATACCAAGATTTTCACTTCTTTGGCCAATTTTTCCAATTGGTCATTCAGGCCAATATAGTCCCAGGCCGAAGGCTGCACGATCTCGTAACTGGGTTGCCCCGCAGCCGTCAACCTGACATTGACGACCCCAGTGGGGTATTCGGCGTCGATTTGAATGGTCGATACACCTACCCCTCGGGCATCCAAAAAACGCAGGATGTTGTTGCCCAAATCATCCATGCCCACGCTGCTGACCATGGCAACGCGATGCCCCAGGTTGTTTAACTGACAAGCAACATTCATGGGTGCTCCACCCGCTACTTTGCCACTGGGAAGCAAGTCCCACAATACTTCTCCAAAACAGGCGACTTGTGTTTTCATAAAATCCAAACTGATAAATTAGTGCTTAAAGGAAGCAGGTGTCTCGGCAGACATGCTGTCCCCCAGTTCTTCCAAAGATTTGCCTTTGGTTTCGGGCATTAAGAAACGAACAAAAAGCAATTGCAACACCATCATCGCAGCAAAAAACACAAACACTTTGCCGGGTCCAAACTGGTTGGCGATGTATGGGAAAATATTGGCAATTATGGCCGCAAAAATCCAGTGGGTAAAGCTGCCGAGGGATTGTCCCGCTGCTCGAATTTGAGTAGGAAAAATCTCTGAAATGAACACCCAAATCACTGCACCTTGCCCAATGGCGTGCGCTGCGATGAACATAAACAGATAAAGGGTAATTCCTCCAAAAGACTCAGTAATGAAGGCAAAGGCAATCAAAGACAAGGAGACGATGTAACCAAAGGAACCGATGTACATCAAAAGCTTGCGGCCATAGCGATCGATCAGCGTAATGCCAATCATCGTAAAAATCAGGTTGACCACCCCAATTCCGGTAGAAGACAACAAAGCCGTAGCTACTTTTTGTCCCGCCAATTCAAAAATGCGCGGCGAGTAATAAATCACTGCGTTGATACCCGAAACCTGATTGAAAAAGGCAAAAAGGAAGGCCAGCATAATCGGCCGATAGTGGTTTTTTGAAAAGAAGGGTTCTTTGGTTGCAGCCCGGTTACGCTGTGCATTTTTTAAAATGCTGTTCAGTTGCTCTTCTGCGGTATAAGGGTCAATGCTGTCCAAAATTTGGCGGGCTTGAACCAGGTCGTTTTTCTTGACAATCAACCAGCGTGGGCTTTCGGGTACAAACAATACTGCAATTAGAAAGGCCAACGAAGGTACTGCAATCCAGCCCAACATAATCCGCCAAGAACCATCACCCCCCAGGCTCTGAATCAAATAATTGGACAAATAGGCCACCAAAATCCCAAACACGATATTGAATTGAAACATGGCCACCAAACGCCCTCTTGACTTGGCAGGCGCAATTTCGCTGATGTACATCGGCGCAGTTACCGAAGAAGAACCAATGGCCAAACCGCCCAAAAAGCGGAATACAATAAACGTATTGACATCTGGTGCCAGCGCTGATCCCAGCGATGAAACCACAAACAGTATCCCAATGATGAACAGGGTGCGCTTTCGCCCCAGCCGATCGGAGGGAATACCGCCCAACAAAGAGCCGAACACAGTGCCCCACAACGCCATCGCCACCGCCAGGCCATGGGTAAAATCATTCAGGTTCCACAATTTTTGAATTGCCTGTTCAGCCCCGGAAATTACCGCTGTATCGAGACCAAACAAAAAACCGCCCAACGCCGCTACGACAGACCATAGCAAAACTTTATTTTTCATTTTTCAAATTTTATTTGTTTGGTAAAAGTAGTATTTTCTTACTCAAGCTGGCTATGCATTGATATTTTGTAAAAAATGAAATTAGCGGTTGGTATTCAACGAAAACAGTTTTGAAATTTGAGCTATTCCATTAATTGTAAAATTTGTGTTGCGGAATCCATGCCACTCCGTACCGCCCCATCCATGTAACCTGGAAACGCAGACGCTGTTTCGGTGCCTGCAAGAATCAACTTACCTTCAAAACACGCCGCTCTTAGGATCGCGTCACCATTGTTTTGGTGGGGCAAAATATACCCGGAGTATGGCGCAAAAGTTTCTGGTTCATACTGCCAGGCACAATCAGAATAAGTCAGGTAGTCCTGCGCTTCTTTGCCAAAGTATTTGACTAATTGTTGCAAAACAAGGTTTTTGCGCTGTTCCTGACTCGCTCCATGAAAAGCGCCACCCATGAATCCCTTCAAGGCAAAGTGAGATGCTTCCACATTGGAATGGTCGTACAGTTCGGAAATGGGGCCAACATTGCTAAACACCGAGCCAGAGTAGCCATTTTCGCGCCAAAAAGCCCGTTTGTAGGTAATGGCCACTTTGATGGATTCCCCCATCCAGGTATGGGTTTGTTTGGCTTTTTCCACCAAATCAATCGGCAATTCAGGAGAGAAATTAATGTTTTCCACCAATAATTTAGGTGGGATGGTTGACACAAGTACATCACAGGAAAAATGCTGTTTTTCACTTTCTAATACAAAGCCCCCATCCTTGTAGTCCACTTTTTGAATGCGCTGGCTCAATATCAGCTGCGTTGAATCCAAATGGCTCAACAACTTGGCAATAAGTGCATTACTTCCCCCTGCTATCCGAAAATTGGGTGCTTGGTTCGGCAACAAAAAAGGCTGAGGTGGCGAAGTAGAAATAGGCTCATAAAAGGTCAGTCCTTGCAGAAATTGTTCGAAAAAAGGAATTTGCAATTCCGCCAAAAGTGCCAATAAGGCCTCGTGTTTTTCCCCAAACCAGGTTGCCCCCATTTCTACAGGGGCTTGTGCTTCGTTGTACAATGTATGAATGCGGCCGCCAGGACGATTCCGTGCCTCTATCAGGGTTGCTGATATGCCTGCTTTTTTGAGTTGGTAGGCCAACGTGAGGCCGGTTAAGCCAGCCCCCAAGATCGTTATTCTTTTCATTGATTGAATTGTATGCCTAGCTCGGCAGGAGAAGTCATTTTATCAAAAAATCGTAACTCCCCGCTTTTAACTGCTTTGTAAAATATTTTTTTGATTCCGAAACCAGGATTTGCCCTTTATTTGAAACCTTTTGTCCGATTTCCAAATCCAGCCTCAAAGTCGCAGTACTATTAGCAGGCACAATCACCTCGTATTCAATACCTTTTGCTGTTTTCTTCCAACTCGACAACAGTTCTCCCTGCGGTGTTTTAAAGCTGGCGCTAAACTGCTCCAATCCCGCCACAAAATGGGGCTGCAACAGGATGTTTCTGAACCCTGGTGAACCTGGATCGGGTTTGATTCCACCCAGCGCTTTGTAGTACCAGGCTCCAATTTCACCAAACATGATGTGGTTCATCGAGATGTCCGATTTGGCGTCGATGGGCCAGTTTTCGTACAAGGTTGTTGCTCCGTTTTTGATCCACCAGCCCCAGGAGGGGAAGTCTTCCTGTGCCGCCATTTGGTAGGCCAAGTCAGCGTAGCCATTGTCGCTGAGGGCATTGAGGATGGTTTTGGTGCCCAACAAGCCGACATCGAGGTGCACATTGTCGGCTTTTACGCGTTGAGCCAGATTGGCTGCCACTTTGGCTTTCAGTTCAGGCGGTACGATTCCCCAATGCAGGGGTGCGCTGAGTTCGGTTTGGGTGCCATTTCCGTAAATTCCTTTTTCAACGTTGAGGTACTTGGCGTTGATGGCAGTTTTGATTTGTTGGGCCAGGGCGGTGTATTTTTCATAGTCCGCAGTTTTATTTAACAATTTTGCGGCTTTCGCCAAAATCGTTGCATCGGTGAAGTAATAGATCGATGAAGTCAATTCAACCGGAGCCTTGGATTTGACCGGCACCCAATCGCCCAATCCCCAGGTGGTCAACCCATTGGAGCTGCGGGCAGTAATGGCCTCCACATAACGCTTGATGTTGTCGTAACAGTCGCCCAGCAATTTGGTATCGCCATAAAACAGGTAGATGTTCCAGGGAATGATGGCCATACTGCTCGTCCAATCGGGGCCATTGCCCCATTCGTAACCCCAACCACTGGTGGGAATGATCGAAGGCAATACGCCGTTGGGTTGCTGTTCATCGCGGTGATCCGCCAGCCATTTTTCATATACAGTAATGCCGTCGAAATTGTACAGTCCAGTTTCGCTGGCGATGTGGGCATCCCCGGTCCACCCATTCTTTTCGCGTTGGGGGCAATCGGTCGGGTAGCCAAAGAGGTTGGAAAGGTAAGAGTTGTTGGCAGCGTACCAGATTTTGTCCAAAGTTGGATTGGAAGATTGAACTTGTCCCAGCACCGGCAAATCAGAGTGCATGAAATAGCCCTTCAAACTGGCCGCTGTCAAGGCAATCGGGCGATTGGCAGTTACCTCCACATATTGAAAGCCTTTGTAGTTGAAGCGGGGTTTGAAGCTTTCCTCGCCTTCGCCTTTAAGGATAAAAATATCGGTTTGGAATGGGTCTGAATCGTCAGTGGGTCGGTAGTGTACATCGATATTGGACAGATCAGCCCTACCCTGCTCGTTGAGGAGTTCGGAATGTTTGAGCCGAATGCGCGTTCCTGAGGCGCCGTTCACTTTGAGGCTACTCACCCCGGAAATATTGCGCCCCAAGTCAAACAAGTAGGTAGTATCGTTGATTTTGCTCATTTTTTTCACCGCGATTTCTTCTACGTCGCGAATGGGGTGCATGAGTTGGGAGACGACATTGGTAGAAGGAGCAGCCCGAAACGTGACTTCTTTCCATTTGGAATCATCAAAATTGGGCAGGTGCCAACCTGCTTGTTCGAGGCGGGCATCGTAGTGCTCGGCGGTATAAATGCTGTTGAAAATCACAGGGCTTAAGTCCGTTTTCCAGTCTTTGCCCGTCCGTATGGTCTCCGTAGTGCCATCGGTGAACGCAATGCGCAAATCCAGACAAAAGGTAGGCCGATTTCGCCAGGGGGCTTCGTGAAAAAACCAAACCGCAGTTGATTGGTGGTTGTACCAGCCGTTGCCCAGCAATACACCGATGGCATTTTGGCCATTTTGGAGTTGGGCAGTCACATCGTGGGTGACGTACAAGGTACGGCGATCAAAACGGGTATACATGGGATCCAGGCGTTGATTGCCAATGCGTTGACCATTGAGGTACAATTCGTACAAGCCTGCCACCGCAATGTAAGCACGGGCAGATTTTATTTTTTTTGTGACCCCAAAAGCCTTTCGAAAATACGGTGCTGGTTTGAGGTTGACATCGCGTCCATCCGAAATCCAACTGCCTTGCCAATTGGATGCCTGCAACATGCCCATTTCAAAACTACCGATATTTGCCGTTGACTTTTGTCCATCGCTTCCCCACACGGCCACCGTCCAAAAGTATTTACGGAAAGCTTGCGTAGGTTTCCCGGTGTAAGTTTGCAGCGTTTGGTTGGACGAAATTTTACTTGATGTCCATTCCAGCCCTTTGCCCTGCAACAAGCCGAGAGAATCTGTTCCAACCCAAATTTGATAAGCAATTTGTGCTGCACCTTGGCTAGAATCATCCAATTGCCAACTCAGGCGCGGCGCAGCGACATCTACTCCGATGGGGTTGATGAGGTATTCACAGCGCAAATTGATCGGTTTGGCCACGCCAAGGGTGGAAACCAAGACAAGCCAGGCACAGGTTGCAATGAAGGAAGTACGCATGTTGATAGAGCTAAATGGTGAGGGATGGATTATTCAATAGAGAGCTTGCCAAACCGCCGAGGTCGGTGAAAAGCAGGTGTTTTGCCACTCAACGTCGAATTCCAGCAAAGGAACGCACAATTGTCAGTAGAGCAAGTCCAATTTTTCACGGTCGGCGCTTTGGTGGCTACAATACGGTAAAAATTGATGCGGTAATCCAGGCTTTTCTCTCCCGGAATCAAAGCCCATGGAATGGACAAGCTTCCCGACCAGGCTTTCTTCGTTTTGCTTGCACTGTGTACAATCTTGCTGGCTTGAGGTTCTACCATTTCCGCTTTGATGTCGCTTTTATCCCCACGGGATGGATTGTGGATCTGTCCAACCCAGATGGCGTTGTTGGGATTGATTTCCAGTTCCAGGTAATGATCTGGGTCTTCTTGTCCAGAGGCGATAAAAACCTCAAACACTTCCTGATTGTACAAAGGTTGATTGTGGATGAGGTAGGTGTTTTGATCAACAAATTCATCCTTGGAGCAGGCAAAGGAGACGTGTAGGTACGTCTCATCCGCTTTGATTTTGACTACAGTGGGGTAATCTGCCGCTTTTCCGTCGGTAGCATGCAAAAAATGAACGTCCTCTAAATCAACCCATTGATTTTTTACGATGCGGATTTCCTTATTTATGTTGTTGTTCATGCCCGAGATTAAAATGAATAGAAGGAGTAGTGTCATATTTACAGAATAAACGTGTTGAACAAAGATAATCAGGTATTGCTTTAACAAGCTTTCAAAAACAAAAACTAGCGGCGCACTGTAAAAAATCTTATCTTTGCAGTGATTTTAATACTTGATGTTGATTTGTAGCTCAAGATACGGAAGAGCCACTTACATTCGTTTTTCCGGCTCGGTATTTTGCCTTGCTCTCCTTGTGATTCATTCAATTTCAGGCTAACTTATTGGCGTACGCTGGAGCATCAATACTCCAGGCTGTATTTCCATTTATTTGCTACTGAAGTAATGTGTCTGAGGTAGCTCCATCAAACTCAACCAATGACTTTTAAGGAATTAAATTTAGTTGATCCCATTCTTGATGCCTTGATAAGCGAAGGCTATACCACTCCAACTCCCATTCAGCAAAAAGCCATCCCCATTCTTCTGGAAAGAAGAGATCTATTGGGTTGTGCCCAAACAGGTACCGGAAAAACGGCTGCATTTGCCATTCCAATTCTTCAATTGTTGTACCATGACAAGGGCTTGCAAAAAGGACCGCGCCAAATCAAGGCTTTGATCCTTACGCCTACCCGTGAATTGGCCATCCAGATTAGTGAAAGTTTCAGCGCTTATGGCCGCAATTGTGGCCTAAGACACGGCGTAATCTTTGGTGGAGTCAATCAATCCAAGCAAGTAGAAGCCATCCGCGGTGGTCTGGACATTTTGATTGCCACTCCAGGGCGTTTGCTCGACTTGATCAACCAACAACTGCTCACGCTTCAGCATTTGAATACTTTTGTGCTGGACGAAGCCGACCGCATGCTGGACATGGGTTTTGTGCACGATGTAAAGCGCATCATCTCCAAGTTACCGGCAAAACGCCAGTCGCTCTTCTTCTCGGCAACCATGCCACCAGAAATTCAGAAACTGGCCAATACCATTTTACACAATCCGATCAAAGTAGAAGTTTCCCCAATTTCCTCCACCACCGAAACGGTTGAGCAATTGGTCTATTTTGTAGAGAAAAGAGACAAAAGAGCCTTGTTGATTCGCCTGCTGAAAAACCCAGAGGTTAAATCTGCACTCGTCTTTACCCGTACCAAACATGGTGCAGATAAAATCAATCGCGACATCATCAAAGCGGGTATTCGTTCCAATGCCATTCACGGCAACAAGTCTCAAAATGCGCGGCAAAGTGCGCTGAGTGGCTTTAAGGAAGGGCGTTTGCGCGTACTGGTTGCGACCGATATTGCGGCCAGGGGCATTGATGTCGACAACCTTAGCCACGTGATCAATTACGACCTGCCCAATATCCCGGAAACTTATGTACACCGGATTGGTCGTACGGGTCGTGCCGGAGCCAGTGGCATTGCAGTGTCGTTTTGTGACAGCGAAGAAAAAGCTTATTTGCGCGACATCAGCAAGCTGATCGCAAAAACCATACCTTCTTTGACGTACCGTCCAGAAATGCAAGTGTAGAGATGCGATTTATCGCGTCTGCTTTTTGCGGATAGAAGACGCGATAAATCCAACTCCTATACATAAAAAAAAGCTTCTATGCATCTCGAGTCAACAGTTGGTTTTTTCAATTATTATTCAGTTCTTTGCAAAATTGAACCATTTTTGAACACTGCTGTTTGGTGCTAATAATAGATTGCCGGGTATGAGCTTAGCAAAAAAAGTAAATTTGATCATTTACCGCTTCCGCGAACGGGGGCTGGAAATATTTCTGGTCAATTCTCCAGATAGCGAAGAGTGGACTATTCCACAAAAAAACGCAGAGGAACACAGTCCTCTAAAAGCGAATGTAGACCGGTTTATTGAACTGGATCCGGTTGAGCCCGAAAATGGCGCTACGGAAGAAGCCTACGCAGTTGAAGGCGAATGGCACGATATTCCTTCCCTCAAATCTATGTTGTTCGAAGATGCTGTCTACCTCAAGGACAAGCTGAAAAACGAAATGGATCAAGGCACGTTTGTTGCCTTCAAGGAGGCGTTCAAAAAAGTGATGCCCCATCAATATGCTTTTCTGAAGGAATTGAAAGATATTTTGACGGATCGGAATTCGGTAAAGGATTTGTAGGCAAGGGTTTTAGTATCGCGCTGAGTCCCTCAATTCAAAGGCCATACTTCGACACCAGGCCAAATAATCCTTCATGTAAAAACAAGCTCGATCAATTTTTTTCTGAAGGAAAGCTTTCTTTTCTTTTGGGAGTTTAGTGGAATCAAGTTTCGGACTCAAGCGGGCGAGTAAAAAAGTAATCCCAGTGATGTGCTGATGTACCGCAGAATCACAGCTCTCCGCAATCGGCTTCTTGAGTTTCTGGCGCGCCAAGATATAATACCTTCCAGCCTGATCCAGGTCTACTGCCAATTTTTTCAAATCAGTTTTTTCCAGTGTTGTTTGGGCCAGGTACAAAGTTTGCAGGCGCAAACCAAGGTTGTAAACACTTGGGTCAATTTGCTGTCTTTCCAGCCGATTTTTAGCTAAGTTCAGGCGAGAATGCAGGTTTTCGATATTTATTTTTATAGCGGTATCGATGGGTCGGTCTAACCATTTTTGGGCTTTTTGCTGAGCCATTGTCAAAAAAGCCAACTGCTTCTGCAAAGTGGAAGTATCCAGCGTTTCCAACCACTGCGGCTGATTCTTTTCCCAACTGCTCCATTGGTGCTCGGTTTTGCGTACCCAATTTTGAGCACTTTGATTGGGTGAGCAGGAAAAAGAACTGGCAATAACCAGCAAAATCAAGAGTTGAAGTAGGTGGGAGAACTTCATAGTCAAAGCAAGGTATTAAATGATTTTCATACGAGAACTTGCCAGCAGTACTCCAATTGCCAATTGTTCTTCTGGACTAAGGTTGCTGTTGTCGATTACAATGGCGTCAGGGGCTTTCATCAAAGGGCTATCAGAACGGGTTGAATCGATGTAATCGCGCTCGTAGAGGTTATGCAAGATCTCTTCGTAATCTACAACCATTCCTAGTTTGAGGAGTTGCAATTGGCGGCGTTCGACTCGGCGTTCGACCGTTGCGGTAAGAAAAATTTTCAATTCCGCGTGGGGAAAAACGACGGTTCCAATGTCTCGCCCATCCATCACGACACCTTGATTTTGAGCAAGCTCGCGTTGTCGTTGCACCATTTTACGGCGCACCTCTGGGATGGTGGCAACGGGACTTACCCTGGCTGCAATCTCCATCTCTCGGATGCGCTCTTCTACGTCCCGTCCGTTGAGCAAGGTTCGATTGCCGGAGGGGGCAAGTACAAAATCCACTTCCGTTTTGGCGAGGTATTCCTGAATCTGGTGGTGATTGAAGAAGTCTACATTGTTTTCTAAAAAAAACAATGTAACTGCACGATACATGGCGCCTGAATCGATGTAGATGAACGCTAATTCCTGGGCAAGCGCTCTTGCCAGGGTGCTTTTACCACAGGAGGAATGGCCATCGATGGCAATTTGAACCATAACTTAATGTTTAGGGTATGGGTGTTGGAGTAGCTTTTATCCAGAAAGGCAAAAAAAAACCCCGCCGTTGGGCAGGGCCTCTATTTCGTGTCTGAATTGGGCGAAACCCAGATCAGAATTCGTCTTCATTGAAGAGGAAGTCTTCCTTGGAGGGATAATCAGGCCAAATGTCCTGTATACTTTCATATATCTCATCCCCCTCTTCTTCCATATCTTGCAAATTCTCGATGACCTCCAATGGAGAGCCATGACGAAGTGCATAATCAATTAACTCATCGCGAGTAGCCGGAAATGGGGCATCTTCAAGGTGAGAAGCAAGGTCTAACGTCCAGTACATATTTGATACAAAATTTAAATGAATGCCAGAATTGAGCGTATGTTTGCAGGGTACGGTAAAAATTGGAGCAAAGCAAGCGAAAAAGTGCAGAATCAATTGAATTGTCCAATTATCTCGTATTCCTGACCTATAAATTCTTCAGGCAACCTGCCGATCTCCGAGGAGTTGGCTGGCCCTGTCGGATCACAAAAGTAGTATTTTCGTCCCTGATATTCAATAGCATCTCCATCAAAATCAGGAATTGATACAGCGATGGTCAAATGATCTGGAAAACCAATGATCAACATCGGCCAACCCAAAAGCTCTTTAACCAAATTGAAGTACAAAGCAGAACGATCTTCACAATCTGAAAACGGATAATGAAAGACCTCGTCGGGAACCATCGGCTTGCTACGGCCAAAAAATTCTTTGTCTTCTTTGTATTTAAAACAAGAACGGGTAAATGCAGTGAGTAGTTCCAACGCTTCAAAACCCGTTTTCCCTTTAATCAAAGTAGTCATTTGTGGAAGCAAACTATTGCGCAACGCTTCTGACATGGGGGCATTTAAATACTCCCTTTCGTCAATCAGCGGATGATGTTCCATAACTCGCACCAAATTTCGATCCAGGCTTACCTCCAAAGGAAAAACTTGTCCTTTAAAGGAAAAATTAATGCTTCTTTTTTCAACCAGCGGTTTGATCCCTGAAGTTCCACCCAAATGAAATGAAAACGCTTGTCCATTTGGTTTAGGTGAAAAATCGAGCAAAAAAACGCCAGCTTCACCCCCTTTGGTATTCTCTAAAGCAGTAATATTTACAAAAGTACGATCATGATCCTCGATCAATGGTGCCTCGTAGATTTCATCTTTGGTGTATACACATACAAAGACGCGTTGATCTCTAAAAGTCACTCGGGTATCAAAACCACTTTCGGAAAGACAAAACCAGATCAGCAAGTTTTTTTCTGCTGCCGATCGTCCATTCAAAATTTGGTCTGTTGCACTGCGCACCATTTCATAAAACAACCAGTCGTTCAGGGCGTATGCATCTCGCTGCCGTCTCAGATCTGCTACCAAGGTTTGATAAGCGGTCTTCAGTAGAAGTGTATAATGGTTTTTGATGCTTTTCCCTTCCACACTTGGCTTGGGCAGCAGCAGCAGATCCGAATTAAAATTGAGTTGTATTTTTTCGGTATAAAAACCAAAGGATACGTTGCGAACTTCCCCAAGAAGAATTTGCTTGTTCAACATCAACAAAATGAAGGCAAACAGGAGAATGGGAAGACGCACAGTTCATAGGTTTTTCAGGCTTCAGGTTTTGAGTTTTGAGTTGCACCGCATCTTAATATGACGCAAAAAATTATTTCCCTTGACAGGAAGAGTTAAGTGTAACTCAAAACCCAGAACTTGAAACCTATATGATCATCATCGAATCACCGTAACTAAAGAAGCGGTATTCTTCTTTTATGGCTTCTTCGTAAGCTTGCATGATGAGTTCGTATCCTCCAAATGCACAAATCATGATCAACAGACTCGATTTTGGCAAATGGAAGTTGGTGATCATCGAACCTGCGATGCTGAAATCGTAAGGAGGATAGATGAACTTGTTGGTCCATCCTTCGGCTGGTTTGAGCAATCCTTCGGCTGAAACTGCTGACTCTATGGCACGCATTGAGGTAGTCCCAACTGCACAAATGCGGTGGTGCTGCTCTTTGGCTTTGTTTACCAAATCTACTGATGCAGCCGGAATGCGAAAGTACTCGGCGTCCATTTTATGTTTGGACAAATCTTCTACATCAATACTCCGGAATGTTCCTAAACCTACGTGAAGAGTAAGGTCAGCAAACTCGATTCCTTTCAATTCCAGGCGTTTCATCAACTCCTTGCTAAAGTGCAAGCCTGCCGTTGGTGCAGCAACCGCTCCAATTTCTTTGGCATAAACAGTCTGATAACGGTCTCGGTCAATTTCCTCGGCATTGCGAATGATGTACTTGGGCAATGGTGTATTGCCTAAAGTAGCAAGTTCTCTTTGAAATTCGTCATCGGTGCCTTCATACAAAAAGCGAATGGTTCTTCCGCGGGAGGTCGTATTGTCTACTACTTCTGCAACCAGGATGTCGTTGTCGTTGTCATCACTGAAATACAACTTATTCCCTACCCGGATTTTTCGGGCAGGATCTACCAAAACATCCCACAAGCGGGACTCATTGTTGAGTTCGCGAAGCAGAAAGACTTCTATTTTTGCTCCCGTTTTTTCTTTGCGTCCATACAAACGCGCTGGAAAAACTTTGGTATTGTTGAAGACCAATACATCGCCCTCATCAAAAAAAGTCAAAATGTCTTTGAAGATCTTGTGCTCAATTGTACCTGTCTGCCGATTGACAACCATCATTCGAGCCTCGTGTCGGTTATCAGCGGGATATTGTGCAATAAGTTTTTTCGGCAGTTCGTACGTGAATTGAGAAAGTTTGGTCCTCATCTCTACAGTTTGGTTTTCCTTTTAATTGTCAAAGATAAAAAGCACAAAGATAGAAACATTGTTGGAATTTGGACTATTTGCAACTTTTTTTGCTTCATCCAACATGATCAATATGCACAAAGTGTAACGTTTAACAGGAAAAAATAGTTGTTGATCGATTGAAAATGACGGTTTGAAAGGCATTATTTATGTTTGTACCATTGTCTCCCACTCTCAATTCATCCTTATGGGCATTTTTTTACGGATTATCTACGAAAGTATCGTACAAGCACTGGGTCAACTCAATTCCAATCGGTTGCGCAGTTTCTTGTCCTTGCTGGGTATCACCATTGGTATCTTTTGCATCATCGGCGTTTTTTCAGCAGTAGATTCGCTGGAAGACAATGTAAAAGGTAGTCTAGCCAAGTTAGGAGATGACGTGATCTACATTCAAAAGATTTCCTGGTCCGACAATCCCGACAACTGGTTCAAGTACCTGCGCCGACCAAGTGTGGATTACGAAGATTACGAAATCGTCAAGTCAAAAGTTAAATCGGCCCAATTGGCGGCATTTTATGTAGGCATCGGTCAAAGAACCGTTAAATACATGAAATCCAGTGCCGATCGCGCTTATATGTTGGGAGTCACTAGTGAGTTTGCAGAAATGTTCAAACTCAATTTTGATCGGGGGCGCTTCTTTTCTCCCAACGAATATTATTACGGAGCAAATAAATGCGTGCTGGGATTTAAAGTGGCAGAAGCTGTTTTTGGCAGCTTGGATCCCATCGGAAAATCGGTCAAAATCAACGGAAGGCGCTACGAAGTAGTTGGTGTGCTGGAAAAAGCAGGGGAGAGCATCATCAACGTGATGAACTTTGACGAAGTCATTTTGGTCTCCTATGAACTGGCGCGCAAAATCGCCAATCTCAAATCGAGCGACCTTTTTCAGGATGCTTCGGTTTGTGCCAAAGCGGGTGAAGGTGTTTCCGTGGTACAGATGAAAGACGAGATCATTGGAAAATTGCGCTCCCATCGCCGCCTGAAACCCAAACAAGACGATAACTTTTCATTGAATCAGCTTTCCATCATCACCAATTTCCTGAGTGGATTTTTCAACGTACTCAATATTCTGGGGATTTTCATTGGCGGCTTTGCCATTTTAGTGGGCATGTTTAGCGTGGCCAACATCATGTTTGTGTCTGTCAAAGAACGCACCCGGCTCATCGGCATCAAAAAAGCCCTGGGCGCCAAGCGATATATTATCCTGCTTGAATTTTTGATCGAATCCATCGTCCTTTGTATACTTGGAGGTATCACTGGTTTGTTGCTGGTAATGGCCGCAATGGCAGGACTTTCGCAAATGTCAGATTCATTTCAGCTTTATCTCTCGGTCAACAATGCCACCCTTGGGATTGTATTGTCAACCGTCATCGGGGTATTGGCAGGGATGATTCCGGCCATGCAGGCATCCCGCATGGACCCAGTAGACGCCATGCGCAAGTAGCGACACCCCTTCGTGGGTGTCGTTGGTATTGGGCGACCACGCAGGGTCGCCCCGACAGGCCTGTTAAGAGGACGAAACGATCCCATAAAAAAGAAATATGTTCTTCATCTAAAAAAACTGCATCTTTGCAGGGAATTTTAATTTTTTGTTCCAAGAAAATATATTGAAGTTGAATTTCACCGAATTTGGCCTACATCCTGACTTGTTAGACGGCATCCAGGCAATGAATTATAAAACGGCCACCCCGATCCAAGAAAAAGCAATCCCTGTAATCTTAGAGGGAAAAGACCTTATCGGCATAGCCCAAACGGGCACAGGCAAAACTGCAGCTTTCATCCTACCCGTTTTGAATGAAATCATCGAGTCTGGAGAAGCCAATAGCACGCAAGCACTGGTCATTGTACCTACCCGAGAGCTGGCCGTGCAAATCGACCAAGTCATTGAAGCCTACTCCTATTTTACTGGAGTTTCTTCCATGGCCATTTATGGCGGTGGGGACGGAAAAGAATTTGCCCAAGAAAAGAATGCCTTTGTGAAAGGGGTAGACATCGTAATTGCCACTCCAGGCCGTTTGATCTCCCACCTCAATATGGGGTATGTCAATTTTTCCAAACTGCGTTTTCTGATCCTTGATGAAGCAGACCGCATGCTGGACATGGGTTTCCAACCCGACCTGATGCGCATCATCAGCAAATTGCCCCAAAAGCGTCAAAACCTCTTGTTTTCGGCTACCATGCCCGATGGGGTGATGAAGTTGGCGCGCACCTTGATGAACAGCCAGCCGATAACCATCAGCATCGCCTTGTCAAAACCCGCTGAAGGGGTTACCCAACGCGCGTATGTGGTTTACGAAGAGCAAAAACTTGCGCTGGTTACAGAATTATTAAAAGACCGCAAAGGCCAACGCATTGTGGTGTTTTGTTCTTCCAAAGCCTCGGTTAGTTCTTTGTACAGCAAGCTGCAACGCAAAAACCTCTCCGTTGGCCAAATGAGCAGCGATGTGGAGCAAGACCAACGGGAAGAAACCATGTTGGCGTTTCGCAACAGCAAAATCGACATCGTTGTAGCCACAGACGTAATCAGTCGCGGCATCGATGTAGATGGTATCGATTTGGTGGTCAACTACGACGTTCCGCGCGACCCCGAAGATTATGTGCACCGGGTAGGTCGTACGGCCAGGGCAGAGCGCAAAGGGGAAGCAATTACCCTGGTAACGCCAATGGATCAGCACCGCTTCAGAAGAATCGAAAAATTGATTGACAAAGACATCGAAAAATTAAGTCCGCCACAAAGTTTAGGCGCTGGCCCCGAATATGCACCGAATGCGCGTAGAGGAACCAGCACTGGCCCTCATTCTCATCGGCCACCTAATGGACATGGTGGTGGACAAAATAGAAATGCTTCTAGTCAAGGTCCAAACAAAAAATCAGGCACCTCGCGCTGGAACAATAAACCCAAGCCCAAAGGTGAACAGACTGGCCCTAGAAGGGACGGGGGTGGACAGAGGCCGGATTAAGTTATAATCAGGCTTCTTCCTCACGAAGTACCCACTCCAAATGCTTCCACACCAACTTGATTTCTCCATAGGAAAACTCATCACCTAAAGTAGCTTTGACCTCCGAATGTGGAGCATCTTCGTGCGCTTTGAGGTAATCGGCTATACTTGCATACTTTTCTTCCGAGATTAGATCAAAAACATCCAATTCTCCCAAGCCCACAAAATGGGCCAAATGCCCTTCAATAGTGCTGGGCACAAAACCACGTGCTACGGCAATTTCTTCGATGCTTTTGCCTTCTTTGAACATTTCTAAGCTCAATAATTTGGAATCTGGTTTTACCGGCTTGGGTACTTCAACCGGATCTGGCAGAAACAGTTGCATCTCTTGCAATTGATTGGAATCCACGTAGTTTTTGACGAGGGTCAATAACGCAGTGCCAAACTGCTTGATTTTAGCCTGGCCAATTCCTTTGACTTTCTTCAGCGCGGCAGTACTGATGGGCAGCAATTCTACCATGATTTCCAGGGCCTTGCTGGGCAATACCAAATAGGGCTCAATTTCATAGGCGGCAGCGGTATCTTCCCGCCATTTGAGCAAGGCGTGGTACAAGTCAGGGTGATTTGTTTTTATGGCAGCGGTGCGCTTTTTGGGTGCAGCCCGGGCTGGCGCGCGCAGGTAATCGATTTCCGCGTTGGCTTTGGTTTGGAGGTACTGCTGGGCCACAAATATCTCCCTGCATTTGCTAAAGCAAGCCGTTTTGACAAACAAGTCTTTGTGCAGGTTATCAAGCGCCTCGGAAGCTGCTTTTTCTACCGTTTTGTTGTCGGTGATCAGCGGGATATCTTTCAGCAAGGGCAACAGTACCGCCCCCACCTTGTCTTCAAAATACACGCAAGCTTTCTGAATACGCTCTTGCAATTCGGCATTGTGCTCGGGGAGATTTCCTTGCAAGAAATACATCTCCATCTGGGGCCTGAATTTTTGCGCAATGCTGATCACCTCGGTTTGGGCTTGTTGTTCCAAAGCCAGCAGTTGAGCTACGGAATCGGTAGACAAGGTATTTTCATGGGCCAAAAAAGTGCGTTTGGCTTGTTCCAAATAGCGTCTCAAGGGGTTAAAATCAAACAACTCCCGGATCAACGTTTGTTGGAATTCGGCTTTGGATTCGGTCAAATGAGCCTCATCTGGGGCATTTTTGTCGGCATCCTCGGTATAGTTTTTGACGACCGTATCTGTACGCACACTTGATTGTACGATTTTGGAGTGCAGCACAATGCCTTCAAAGCTTTTGCAGCGGCTCAGCGCCACGTATACCTGTCCATGCGCAAAGGCAGCCTGCGCATCAATGATGGCCCGCTCAAAGGTCAAACCCTGGCTTTTGTGGATGGTGATCGCCCAGGCCAACTTTAAAGGGTGATGCGTAAATGTGCCAAGGGTTTCTTCCTTTACTTCTTTGCTTTGCTCGTCAAGGGAGTATTTGACGTTTTTCCACTCATCGGGTTTTACGTCAATCTCAAACTGATCACCAGGACATTTTACATAGATGGTTCCATCAGAGATCCTGACGACCTTTCCTATTTTGCCATTGTAGTAGCGCTTGTCTTGTGAAACATCGTTTTTCACAAACATCACCTGCGCATTTACCTTGCACTCCAGGACTTCATCGGTAGGGTAGGCAAAACTGGGGAATTCTCCGGTGATGCTGGCGTTGAATTTATATAGTCTCCCCGGTATTTCAGCTAGCTTATTGCCATTGATTTCTCGGGCGGAAGCGTTGTGGGCAGTGAGGGTGATGTAGGCTTCTTCTTCTTTGGGTTGAAAATTGGGAACGTAACGGCTGTTGAGCAAGCTCAAGACGTCTTCATCGATCTTGTTGTCGCGTACTTTGTTCAGCAGCTCAATAAAATGGCTATCCGACTGACGGTAGATGTGCTTGAGTTCTATGCGTACCGTATCGGTTTGTTGCAGGGCGTGGCTGCCAAAAAAATACGCGGTGCGGTAGTGCTCGCGCAGTAGGTTCCATTCTTCATCCTTTACTACTGGCGGCAATTGGTGCAAATCGCCAATCATCAACAATTGGACGCCGCCAAAAGGCAAAGACCGGTCGCGGTAACGCCGCAGCACTTCATCAATGCCATCCAGTACATCTGAGCGCACCATGCTGATCTCGTCGATGACCAACAAATCCAGGCTTTTGATCAAGCGGATTTTTTCCCCGGTAAAACGGCGCATCCGGCTGGGGTCTTCCATTTTGCCCGGCAAATAAGGACCGAAGGGCAATTGAAAAAACGAGTGGATCGTCATTCCACCAGCGTTGATGGCGGCCACTCCAGTGGAAGCCACGATCACCATCCGTTTGGTTGATTCATTTTGGAGGCTGCGCAAAAATGTCGTCTTTCCTGTACCCGCTTTACCGGTCAGAAAGATATTTTTGCGCGTATTGCGCACATACTCAAAAGCAAGTTCCAATTGTGGGTTGGACTGTGGGTTCATCGAGTTCCGTTTTGCGGTAGTAAAGTTAAAACATTGAAAAGTATTCAAGCCAAAAATCAAAGCTTGAGCACAAAACGAAAGGTTAAATTCAAAATGTAGTTTGTAACGGAAAGGCAAAACAAAAATATGGATGTTTTTTGAATATGCAAACATTCTGGCTAATTTTTTCGCACGGCAATATCCCCTACCCCATTTTCGTTGAGTTCTTTTCAATCATCACGCGCTCCCCAAACTCAAATCAATCATCATGTCTGATCATTCTCCATACCATCCTATTGTATTGAAACAAGAAATTGCCAACAGTATTTCCCACGGTTTTGGCATTTTATTCGGTATCGTTTTTATTCCGTTTTTACTGGCATTGACGGCCAAAAGTGGCAATACCACCGCCACTGTTGGGGTTAGCATCTACGCATTCAGTTTTTTGATGGTGTACACCAGTTCTACCTTGTACCATGGCTTTCAACAACCATTTGTCAAAAACGTCTTGCAAATTCTTGACCACATCAGCATTTATTTCCTGATCGCGGGCAGTTACACCCCTTTCATCCTGTTGTTTTTGTTCAATAGTGCAGGCATCACCCTGCTTTGCATTTTATGGGGATTAGCGTTGGCTGGCACGGTTTTCAAGATATTTTTCATCAATAAATTCAACTTTCTATCCACCATCATTTACCTCCTGATGGGTTGGATGCTGCTGGTGGTGGGCAAAACTTTTTTTGTGAGTGTTCCATCCAACATCCTGATGTTCATCGTGATTGGCGGCATTCTGTATTCTCTGGGCGTGGTATTTTACCTCTGGAATAAGTTTGTGTACCACCACCTGGTATGGCATTTGTTTGTACTGGCGGCAAGTATATGCCATTTTGTAGCCGTTTTGCTAGCAGTCTCCTAAGCGACGTTTACAGTAAATCTCAAAATCTTGAGGTACTCTGTTGGGGCCAAAGTTGTATTTTTGCAAAAAAAACATGCACGCCAAATTAGTTTCTATCCTGGGGTTGTTTCTGATCACCTTTTCCTGTATCAGTCAAAATGTGGAAGACCCCAAAGCCGCCCAAATCATCCAACAATGCATCGAAGTACACGGTGGCCGCAATTACCGCAATTTCGACGTTTCCTTTGATTTTCGGGCTTTTCAGGTGCAACTCAAACAAAAAGGCGGAAAATTCCAGTACGAGCGCAGTACCAAAGATACCCTGGGCAATACCACTGTAGACATCCTCAGCAACGAAGGTTTCTCAAGAAGCATCAATGGCAAAGCCCAAAAACCGGAAGAAAAATACAAGGAGAGTGTCAACGCCCTGGCCTACTTTGTATTATTGCCGTTCAAACTCACTGAACCTGCCGTCAACCTCAAATACGTCGGCGAAAATACCATCGACAAACAGACCTACGACAAAGTAGAAGTGACCTTCGATGCTGAAGGTGGCGGTAGCGATCACGTAGATGTGTATTGCTACTGGATCAATCAAACGACACACACCATGGATTACTTGTCCTATTCTACTGGCGGGCCGCGCTTTAGAAAAGCCATTAAAAGGGCCACGGTTGGGGGTATTGTTGTCCAGGATTACGAAAACTACGAAATCAAAGACACCAAGCTGGCTACCCGCGATTACGACGAGGTGTTTAAAGCGGGCAAAGCAGTGCTGTTGTCAAAAATTGAACACACGAATTTGGTTTCGCACAAATAATCTTTACAATGTTAGCTGCCTACTACGAACAATTCCGTGGCCCCATTCAATTGGCTACGCTACCCGACCCCACTCCTGGCGCCGGAGCAGTGGTAATCCGCGTGCATGCCACCGGCATTTGTCGCAGCGATTGGCATGGCTGGCAAGGCCACGACTCGGATGTGCACCTGCCCCATGTACCCGGACACGAACTGGCCGGAACCATTGAAGTCGTAGGAGCGGGTGTGCGCAAATGGCGGCGAGGCGATCGCGTTACTGTGCCGTTTTGTGTCGGTTGTGGCGATTGCCCGCAATGCCACCAGGGCCAGCAACAAATTTGTGACCATTACTTCCAACCTGGATTCACTGCCTGGGGCTCGTTTGCAGAATACGTAGCCATCGATCACGCCGACCACAACCTGGTGCGTTTGCCTTATGAAATGGACTTTACGACCGCCGCAGTCCTGGGTTGTCGCTTCATTACGGCCTGGCGGGGAGTCACCGCGCAAGGTCGGGTGCGAGGAGCAGAATGGGTAGCAGTGTATGGCTGTGGTGGCGTAGGCTTGTCGGCCATCATGATTGCCGCTGCGTTTGGCGCACAAGTGATTGCAATAGATATCGATGAATCAAAACTGGCCCTCGCCCTGGAGTTGGGTGCGGCAGCTGGAATCAATGCCCGATTATCAGATGACGTGGTTGGAATGGTACGCGAAATCAGCAAAGGCGGTGCACACCTGTCGGTAGATGCCTTGGGTAGCCACGAAACTTGCCGCAATTCGATTCTCAGTTTGCGCAAGCAGGGGCGTCATGTACAACTGGGCTTGCTCTCCGGCAGCGAAGCCAATCCGCCTCTGCCCATGGGTGCCGTGATTGCCAACGAACTAGAAATCATCGGCAGCCATGGCATGCAAGCCCACCAGTTTCCAGGTATGCTGGACATGATCGTCTCCGGGAAAATTCAACCCCAACGGATGCTGGGAAAAGTGGTCAGCCTGGAACAGGGCATCCAGGAACTGATGGACTTGAATTCGTTTAAGGGAACGGGCGTGACGGTGATTGGGTTTTAGAGCATGCTCTTAAGGGGGAGAATTTTTGAAAAAATCACAACCCATACCGCCGCACCAACCAAATCGTTGGTACCGCAATGGCACGCGTCATTGCCCAGGGCAAGCGACGGAAAAAGGACAAGTGCCGATCGTAAACCAGGTTGAACTCCAAAAAAGCCTGTGCGCCCCGCAAGCGCTTGAAGTGGGCAGCGCCCGAACTCATGTTGAGCAACATGCCTTGTTTTTCGGCTTCCAGCATGGTTTCCATGGTGAGCAAGCGGTACAAACCTTCTTTTTGGGGGTACGCTTGATCGTAACCAATCAAGGGGTTGATCATCACGCCATCCAGGGTAAAATAACCGGTGAAAGCCACGATTTTTTCTCCATGCCACAACGCTTTGATGCGGATGATGCCACCAGTAAACAAGTGTTGAATAAATTCCAAACTATACTGTGGATTGAGCCGCGCATATTTTTCCAAATACAACTGATTGTACAATTCCAGGATGCGCTCAAGGTGGACTTCCTCCCCAACTTGCAGTTCAGACCAGCGCAAGTGCTTTTGCTTATTGGCCAATCGGGTGTCGATTTCCAGGGCGCGTTTGAGGCGATGTGCGCCTTCGTGGGCACGCAGGAGGTACACCTGCCGGCTGAATACGGCTTTATAGCGCAGGTTTTTCAAAGCTTCGTACCAGGCGGGGTAAACTTCAGGACAAATGGAACGAAAAACCAGCGCTCGATCTGGGAATTGTTTTAGAAGAAATTGGTGCAAGGCATCCAGATCGTAGTCGATGGTTCGGGGGTATAAATTCGTAGAGAAAAGCAGGTTGTCGATCAAAACGACCTGGTCAAATTTTGCCCTGCGGCATATTTTACCCAACAAATCAAATACTTGGTTGGCCAGAAAATTGAGCCAACGCAGCTTGCCCAGTTCCAGTGCGGTTTCGTAGCGGCCATAATCTACGTATTGCCCGTAGGGCGAGGCTACATAAGATTCATCAGGGAAAGCAGCTTGCTTCTGCGGCAGGACGAGTCCCAATACCCGCGCACCAGTACTCAACAACTGCACTTCTGCATGTACATTCTGAATGAGTTGGTTGGTTCCACGAACCATCAACGGCAAGTAGAGCGCCTTGATTAACGCCGCATTCTCGGGATTTTCATCCAAAAAATCATTCAGGTTTCGCGCGTCGCTCAAAGTAAAACCTGTGCTCATTCTCCTGATTTCCGTTTGGCCATTTGAACGAGCTTCCATTCTCCCAACCAACTATTGGCCTTTTTTTCCGGTTGTAAATTGAATTTGGCGATGGTATTGTCGCGGATGTAATTGGTTGCTTCCTGGATGTCGTCAGTTGCGAGGTAGAGCTTCAGGTCACCTGGAGCAATCGCACCATAATTTTTCATCAATTCGATGTGTTCCAGGATTTCCTTATGGTAAGCGGTATCGAAGATCACGATCGGGAAATCAAAAATCTTGTGGGTTTGGATCAAAGTAATGGTTTCAAAAAACTCATCGAGGGTACCAAAACCACCTGGCATGATCACAAAAGCGTAGGAATATTTGATCAACAAGGTTTTGCGCACAAAAAAATAGCGGATGGTTACCCACTTGTCCAGATAAGGATTGTGTTGCTGTTCCATTGGCAAGCGGATGTTGCAACCTACGCTACGGCCACCTACGTCTTTGGCGCCCCGGTTGGCGGCTTCCATGATGCCTGGGCCACCGCCGGTCATGATGGTAAAACCCAGTTTGGCCAATTCACCAGACAATTCACGGGTTTTCTGGTAATCTTTGGTTTCTTCGCCAAAGCGAGCAGAGCCAAACACGCTAATGCAAGGCCCTACAAAATGCAGCGCACGGAAGCCTTTGATGAATTCATAAAATACTTTCAGGGTAAAACTGAATTCTTGCCAACGCGAGCGTGGGCCTTCTAAAAATTGGATTTCGGTATTCGGCATGAGCTGAGTGATTGTTATTTAGGCTAGGAAAAGCGTTGCAAAGTAAAGCAAGGATTTTCCCCGATCAATAGACTGCCAATGATAAGGAAATTAAAATTGAAAAAAAAGGGTCATAAGTTTGAGTACTTACAACCCTCCTAATTTGCTAAAGCAGTTTGTTGTGGAAAAGACCTTTATTGCTAAGATTACATTTAATTTCCGTTGCGCAACATTGTGTTTGTACCTGATGGTGACCCATTTACATTGGCATCCATCATTAATGGCATTCCTTTCCCATCTGTAATCACAATTTTTGTATTTGGTGATTTTGCCAATTCCATAAATGCTTCAATGGCTTTAAATTGCAGTAATTCCTGGGTCAAACCTTGGCTGATGATGTTTTGGGCATCGCGAACACCTTGTGCCTGAATTCGCTTGCGTTCTGCTTCGCGCTGCTCTTGTTGTAAAACAAATTCCATGCGCTGTGCGCCTTGTTCGGCCTCCAACTTCTCCTCAATGGCTCTGGCAAGGCTTTTGGGCAACTGGATGCTTTTTAGTAATACAGACTCCACCTTGATGCCTTTCTCATTCAGTGTTTTGTCCATCAGTATACGAATTTGTTCTTCAATTTGGGCGCGTTCTCCAGTATGCATGTCCTTGGCAAAAAACCGCGAACTTACATCTGCAACTGATGAACGAAATACAGGCAGGATGAGGTTTCTTTCAAAATCAGGGCCGATTTGTCGCAGTACATCAGCGGCCCGATTGCCCTGGACATTGTACAAGATGGAAACCTCAGACAGGATCGTAAGCCCTTCTTTGGAAGGAATGCTCAGCGAAACTTCCAAATTAACTGTTTGTGTCGGTACTTTAATTACGGTTGTAACAAACGGATTGAAGAAGCGTAAGCCATCATTAATCGGGCGGTCACTGTATTTGCCCAATGTTCTGCGCACGCCTACTTCTCCCTGACGTACAACGGTACAACTGGCGGCTATGCAAAAAACCACCAATCCTAAAGCAATTTGGGAAATGAGATTTTTCATGTCTGGTGAATTTTAAAGTAAAGCTATTAAATTAGATTGTTTTACTTTTAAACGACTGTCTTTTCTTTTTGTTCAGTATATTCGTTCAATAAAATGAATTTTCACAAAATTTTAACAAAAAAAAGCATTGATAAATTGATTTATATTTTTAGAATAAATTGATCTAATTATGAGCACCAATGGGAAAAATTGATTTTCGTGAATTTAGGCAGGAGAATCTAGAAGTGAATAGTTAAGGTGTGTAAAAGTAATTTTAACAAAAAAGGGGCTGAAGAATATTTCCTCAGCCCCCTCTGAAACTTGCAAAAAACGATAGTATGAATGAACAAAAAAAAGACTAATAGCTAAAATAATTAAAGTAAAGCTATCAAAAGTAAGTCTAATACTATCAAGTATATTGCATAAATTTTTGTTCACAAAATTTTCTAGAATTTTTAACTTTTTTTCAAAAAAAGCTTCCATCAGGAAATGCGATCTAGTAGCGCATGTGCCAGACTCTCCAGTGCGATCCGATTGGCGGCAGGAATACTCAACGCACTCAAGTGGGCAAAGGCATCATTCTGGTATTGGGTTTTGGTGTCCTGCGCTTGTTGACGAATGTTCATTTTATCGAGCAATGCCTTCACTGCATTGATTTTACTTTTTGGATCTATTGTTGGGGTACTCATTAGAGTCGCTAAAGTACTTCGATCGGGATCGGAAGCCAATTCTTGAGCTTTGAGGATCAAATAGGTCTTTTTGTTTTGTACAATGTCTCCACCAATTTGTTTTCCAACCGCCGCTGCCTCACCATATGTATCCAGGATATCGTCCTGCAATTGGAAGGCGAGGCCGATGTTGCGTCCAAACTCGTATAAGTGTCGAACATCTTCGGCACTGGCACCAGCAGCCAGTCCAGCCATTTCCAGTGCTCCAGCAATCAAAACCGAAGTTTTGAGTTCAATCATGTGCAGATACTCGGGGATGCTGACATCGGAGCGGGTTTCAAAGTCCATGTCCATTTGCTGCCCCTCGCATACCTCGCGAGCGAGTCTGTTGAATACTTTCAAAATATCCGTCATGCGGTCAGGAGCATCCAAAAGCAGCAGGTAATCGTAGGCATAAATGAGCATGACATCTCCTGAGAGAATTGCCGTATTGAGGTTCCATTTGGTATGCACGGTTTCTTTTCCCCGCCGCAAGGGAGCAGCATCCATAATGTCGTCGTGTACCAGCGAAAAATTGTGGAAAATTTCAATGGCATAGGCCAATGGCAATGCAGCTTCGTAATTGGGATTGAACAATTCATAGCCCATCAAAGCCAAAATGGGCCGCAGGCGCTTGCCTCCCAACTCCATGATGTAATTCACCGGATTGTACAATGCACTGGGTTGCCCATCGAAAGGGTGCTGTTGGCGGTAAGCTTCAAAAGCCTGGTAGTACGATTCAACCATGTCAAATGTATGTTTTAGGGGATTTGGTGGGCAAATATACAGTTCCTCGAAACAGGAATAGCCCTATCTTTGTTCTTGTTAAGCAAAATGAAGTTTAATTATGAAAAATATTTTTGACCTGATCATCATTGGCGGTGGCCCAACGGGCATCAACTGTGCCATTGCCGCCACGGAAGCAGGCATCAGCCACCTGATTTTGGAAAAAGGCGTAATGGTCAACTCCTTGTATAACTTTCCGGTCAACATGACTTTTTTCTCCACTTCCAAATTGCTGGAAATTGGAGGTACTCCCTTTATCTCGCACAGCGATAAGCCCACCCGTCGCGAAGCCCTGGAATATTACCGACGTTTGGTAGAAAAATACCAACTCAACCTGCACCTGTTTGAAGAAGTGCAATTGATGGAACGCAACGTTGATCAGTTGTACCATATCCATACCAGCAAGGGCGATTATTTTGCGCACAGCGTGGTGGTGGCGATCGGGTTTTACGATACCCCCCGCTTGCTCAATGTACCCGGCGAAGAATTGCCCAAGGTCAAACATTACTTTGATGATCCTCACCCCTACGTTGGCCAAAAAGTGCTGGTCATCGGCGCGCGCAACTCCGCTTGCGATGTGGCGCTTGAAACCTATTACAAAGGCGCAGAGGTAACCATGGCCATCCGTGGCGAAGCCCTGCACGATAAAGTGAAATACTGGATTTTGCCCAACATCGAAAACCGCATCAAGGATGGTTCCATCAAAGCATATTTCCATACCCGAGTACTGGAAATCCGTCCCCGAGAGGTCGTTTTGGAAGGCCCGGATGGCGTTTTTACCATCGAAAATGATTTCGTGTTGGCCATGACTGGCTATCAGCCCAATTATCCTTTCCTTGCCAAGTTGGGCATCGCCGTCGATCCAGCCGGAGATTGCCTACCCGTACATGATCCCGAAACGTTGGAAACCAACCTTCCCAATGTATACCTGGCCGGGGTCGTTTGCGCCGGAGCCCGCATCAACAAACTCTTTATCGAAAACACCCGCGATCATGGCGAGATCATCGCCAGACAAGTGAAAGAAAAACTGGTTGATGCTTAAAAAATACCCGATCAAAAGCTGTAACCTTTCTCAATATTCACAGTATAACACTAGACAGACAACGAAAAACACCCAGTTCATATCATTTGTTAAATAAAACTTGGCGCAAGCAACTATTCACTGAAACTTTGCATCATTCACATATGGACGAGTATACTTTGTCCGTTTGTATAATACTGAAACATTATCTACACACTCGACTAACCGAAAAATTATTAAATGAAACGCTTTCTAGGCTTAGGGATTATGCTGTTGGCCCTCAACATAATCTATGCCCAAAACCCGGCCAAAGTAACCATCAAAGGGAATGTTGTTGATACGTCCAATGCTCCCGCCCCCTACCCCACTGTAATGCTGCTCAACCCTACCGATTCCAGTTTGATCAATTTTACCCGCGCCGACGAAAAAGGTGCTTTTGAATTCAAGAACTTACGCAACGTACCTTACCTGCTGAAAATCTCGCTACTCAGTTACCAGCCCCGCCAATTTATGGTACCTGCCCACGACAAAGAAATCAATGATTTGGGTCAGGTTAAGATCAAACCCATTTCGATGGAGCTGATGGAAGTCGTTATCCGATCGGCCAAAGCCAACCTGAGTTTCCGCGGCGATACCATCGAATACGATGCTTCAACCTTCAAAGTACCTCCAGGTTCTACCGTAGAAGACCTGCTGCGCCGACTTCCCGGGATTGATGTAGACGCCGATGGCAACATCAAATCACAAGGAAAAGACGTCAGGAAAGTAACCGTAGATGGGAAAAGCTTCTTTGGGGACGACCCCAAAGCTGCCACCAAAAACCTGGGTGCAGAAACCATCTCCAAAGTACAGGTGTTCAACGAAAAATCAGAACAAGCCCAAATAACCGGTGTAGACGATGGCAAAAAAGAAAAGGTGATGAACCTGGAACTCAAAGCCGAATTTAAAAAAGGAACTTTTGGCAAAATCACCGGTGCACTGGGTGACCAGGAACGCTGGGCCGCCCGCGGCAACTTAAACAACTTCAACACCAAAGAACAGTTTTCCATCATTGGCTTTGGCAACAACATCAACCAAACGGGCGTCAACTGGGAAGACTATGGCGAATTCAAAGGCCAAAATGCCTTCAGTGATTATGACAATGGGGACTTTGGTTTCAATAGTGGCGGCGGACGGTTTTATTATTCCAGCGGCGATGGTGGACTCACCAACCGATTTGACGGTCGGGGTTTCACCAAAAACTATGGCGGTGGAGCGAATTACAACTTTGACAATGGCAAAAAATCCAAGTTTAATGCCAGCTATACCTACAACCAAACCGATTTGAACCTGGATGAATTTGCCTTCCGGCAGACGTTCTTACCTGACACCACTTTTTTCAACAACGATACCATCAACCAAGGGGAGTTTCGCAACAACCACATCCTCAATTCACGCCTGGAACAAAAAATTGACTCCAACAATGTCATCATCATCAAGGCCAACGCCCGCATCAGCAATCAGGATGCAGCGAGCTTGCGAAACCAGTCTTTCTTGACTAGCCTGGAAAAAGCCAACAACCGCCTTTCGGTAGACAACAATTCCAACCGCGATACCTGGGGGCTAACCAGCTCGCTGATTTTCCGGCACCGTTTCAAGAAAAAAGGACGCGCCTTTGCCCTGAGCGCTGCTTTCAATCAAAATCAAAACGACCTGAACGAAAACTTTACTTCTCTGAACCGCTTTTTTAATGCCACTTCGTTCACCCAGCAAATCCGCCAATTGAACCGCGACAACAACGGCAACGACGAAGTCAAATCCAGTTTGTTGTACACCGATGCCTTGTCCAAAAAATGGTTCGTGGAAACCTTTTACAATTTCAGTCAATCGAGCAGTCAAAATCAACGCCGGGTCACCAACCCCGAACTGAACAATCAACTGATCGAAAACCTGAGCTTGTTTTCTGACAACCGGCTGTTGTACAATCGCCTTGGCACGGGCTTGCGCTATTCTCACGAGGGACTTAATCTCTCTTTTGGACTGGCTGCACTCCAGTATGATTTGCATTCCGAGTTTTCGCGCGACAAAGGTCAGACCCTGGTTGCTCCTGCACTGGATCGTACTTTTACCCACGTAACACCCAATGTTGATTTGAATGTTGAGTTGCCCAACAACATTTACCTGAGTACCGCATACAACTACAATGTACAGGCGCCTCAGTTCAATGATTTGCGCCCGGTGTCCACTTACAACAACCCTTCCTTCCGCTCAGAAGGCAACCCCAATTTGACCCCGGAATTGTCCCACAACCTGTCCGCAGGGATCAACTATTGGGATCCAGCCAGCTTCAGCAGCATCAATGTCAATGTGGAATACAGTGCCAAGCAGAGTCAAATTGTATACAATCAGGTCATTCAGCCCGATGACCAATTGGGCCTCCTGAGCATCACCCGCCCTGAAAACGTCAAGGGTGGCAATGAATTTTCGACCTATTTCTGGCTCAATCGCCCGCTCATCAAAACCAAATTGACCCTTTCGGCCAGTGGTGGACTGAATTTTAGTAAAAATCCGGCCTTCGTCAATGGCGTTGAAAACGAAACCAACAGCAAAGGCAGCAGTGTTGGAATTGACTTGAACGCAACACCGAGCCCAAAATTCATCCTGTCCCTGGGTGGCAACCTGAATTTTACCAATATCAGTTATTCGATTCAGGAAAATCAGAACCAGAAAATCCGCAATTCCAGCATCGATGGCTCGATGAAGTATCAGTTTGCCAAAAAATCCTTTGTAGAAAGCAACCTGGATTACAACATCTTCCGCAATGATCGTTTCGATTTCAAACAAGATATCCCAATCTGGAATGCCTCGGTACGCCAATTGTTTGGCAAAGGCAACAAGGTTGAAGTGCGTTTGGCCGCTTTTGACTTGCTCAACAAGCGGAAATCCATCCGACAGAATGGTTCATCCAACTATGTGGAGCGCAGAATTTCCAACACCCTGGCACGGTATTTCATGCTCAGTGTGAGTTACAATGTGCGTGGCTATGAAAGCAAATTGAAGAAGAATAACTGGTTTTAAAAAAATTCCAATGAAAAGAATAATTCTATTTCTCCTCTTTCTCTTTCCCGTCCTGGTTTTTTCACAGGAAATGGAAGGGCGTATTCGATACCTGGTTGTAAACAACTGGACAAAACAGATGGAACATCTAGATTACCTCAGCAAACAGCAGCGAGAAAAAGTGGCCTACATGTGGGGCAATCGTTCTGAGTGGAAATCCTACAGCAATCTTTTTTTTAAAGCCAACCAAACGAAGTACGAAGCCTCGGAAGAGAAAGCCGAACCGGAAGACGAAGGCGGCTATTCCTGGCGCAAGGACGTGTTTTTCCAAAAACGGGACTTTGACAAAAACACCCAGTACGATGGCCTAACCATGCTGGGCAAAACCTACCTCGTCGAAGACAGTTTAGCTGCCCCAAAATGGCGCATTCTGAACGATCTAAAAGAAGTGGCAGGACATGTATGTATGAAAGCCTTCGCTCAAGATACGGTACGCAAACAAAAGATCATTGCCTGGTTTGCCCAAGACATTTTACACAGCGGCGGCCCCGCAGGTTTTTATGGCTTGCCAGGTATGATCCTGGAAATAGACGTAAACGAAGGCGCCATGGTCTTAACGGCTGACTTGATTGAAATGAAAAAATTGACCACGGAGTTAGATCCTCCTGCCAAACTGAAGGGCAAAAAAATCAAGCAAGCGGATTACGACAAACTGATTAAAGCCCACATCAAAGAAAAAACGGAAGCCGAGGAACCCTGGTTTTGGGGGATTCGGTATATTTAAGAATTGTGAAAAGCGGTCGCAAAGCCTTGATCCTTTGCGACCGCTTTCAATAAAATAGGTTAGAACGAGTACCGCAAGGTCACCCCATACGTCCGTGGGTCGCCCAACACCCCAGCGTAATGCCCAGCATTTCCCGCCGCAGGCAAGAGTTGCTCGAAGTAATCCACGTCAAACAAGTTGCGCGCCCATACAAAGATGGACAAACCATTTGTAGCCCGGAAGCCAATCCGGCCATTGAGCAAAGTATACCCATCGATGTTCAGGTACTTCGAGGGAGAGGGACTTGAAGAAAACGAGGAGCGATAGTAGCCATCCACGGCCAGGAAAAACTTTCCTTCCTGGGTGAGCAACTTTCCCCCTGCCGTAAGTTCTGCACCCAGCGAGCCTGCCCATTTGGAGATTCCAGGCAAGTCACCACCAGAAATATCCTTGAATGCCGATGTTCCACCCGTTTCTTCAAGTGGCACTGGCGCGTTTTTGAAGGAGATGTATTTGCCATCGGTATAGGCTACGGCACCATATATGGAAAAATGTTTGCTAAAGGAAACGTTTCCGTCCAACTCCACTCCACGTACCCGGACTTGCTCTGCATTTGCCAGATAGCCCCGGTTTACGCCCACTTCCGCAGTTTGTACCTGGGTTTGGTAATCCTGAATGTCGGTATTGTGAAACACGATGTTCAAGGTAGAGTTTTCCGTTGGAGAAGTTTTCACCCCAATTTCATAGTGGGTGACGTACTCCGGTTTGATGCTGGCTAGTTCAGTCAAGACTCGTCCACTGGCTGTAGGCAAGCCACCGAGGTTGACCCCTACCGGTTTGTAGCTGGTTGAATAGGTCGCAAAAGCATTGAAACGTTTGGAAGCTTTATACGCCAAGGTCAATTGCCCGGAGAAGTTTTTTTCATTCACATTGGCCTTGAATGCCTGGTTGGAATAAACTCCGTTTTTCAGGGCAAGTAGCGCAGGATCGGTGGTTTGTAAGCCACCGTAGGTCACCCGGGTATAGTCTACATCTTTTTCATCGTAATTGTACCGAATACCGGGTAGGATATGCAGTTTTTTGGTGATGGCCCAATCAAGTTGTCCAAATACGGCGCCACCGAAAGACTTCAGTGTTGAGGTGGTTTTGATGCCAAATCCGTCAAAAAGGCCTGGAGTTTTCCACAATGCGCTGGTAGAGCTTTGAAAAAAACGCCACTGCGCAGCACCTGATTCTTCAATGTGTACTGGGTCAGTAACCAGGTTTTGACCAATTCCAAATACCCCGATGACTCCACTCAGGCTAGAGGAAAAATTACCTGCATAACGAATCTCCTGTGTCCAGTTGGTGTGCCGAGAGGTCGCTTGCGACTTGGAAAGAACAGGTAAGCCCGTAAAGTCGCGGTCATTCAAGGGATCCCAATTCCAATAACGCAAAGAAGTAGTCGAAGTCAATGTCCCACTGCCGATTTTTGCATCAACATTAAGGGAGACGCCACCCAATTCGTTGCCGGAGCGCCAAGGTGAATCGGTGTCAATGATACGTTCGAATGCACTGGTGTAGGGCACCTTGTAATCGAGATCGGCGATGATTTGTTTGAATTGGCGGTAAGGAGCACGTAAGGTCGGTGCCACACCAGCAATTACTTGTGCGTAGCCATCGGGTTTTTGGCTTGACACGTCTCCGATCAGAAGAATTCTGATTTTGTCTGTTGGCGTATACTGCAACTGCCCACGCAGACCCAGGTTATTTAGGTCGTTGACATTTTTTTGGGTTCTGACATTATAGAGCAGTCCGTCTCGCTGGGTACCAGAAAAGGACAAGCGCCCTGCAAATTTTTTGCCCAATGGCCCAGTAATTGAAGTTTTGGCCTGGATGTAGCCATAATTGCCATAACTCACCTCGAAAATGGCGCCAGGTTTAAAGCTTGGTGCACGCGTGGAGATGTTGAAAGCACCAGCGGTGGTGTTTTTGCCAAAAAGAGTACCCTGAGGGCCGCGCAATATCTCGATCTGCTCGATATCGATAAAATCGAGGGTGGTGGCGGCTGGCCGGGCGTAATACACTCCATCTACATAGAATCCAACTCCGGGGTCAATGCCGTCATTGGTGAGGCCAAAGGTAGACCCCAATCCACGAATATTGAGGGTGGTGTTGCGCGGATTGGAAGAGTAAAGTTGTACCGTGGGTACCAGTTCTTTCAAGCGGTTTACGTTGAAAGCTCCAGCATCGGCAACCAATTTGCCGCCAATGATCGAGATCGGAATGGGCACGTCCTGTGCCGTTTCTTCCCGACGGCGGGAGGAGATCACCACCTCGGATAGTTGGTTGTCGTCCACCAGAATAACCTCTAGTGGTGTGCTGGGCAATTCCGAAATGAGTACTTCTTTGGGGTTGAAACCTACCGAACTGATGCGCAAGGTAAAGGGAAAATCCTTGCGAGCAGGGATGCTGAATTTACCGTCGATGTCGGCAATGGTATAAACGTTAGTGCCCTTGATGACAATCGTTGAGCCGACCAGTGGCACACCCGTTTTGTCTTTGATGACGCCAGTAAGATCTTGTGCAAACGCTAGGTTGGTCCAAAGTAGAAATACCGGAATGAAAAAACGTAAAACTTGGCTCATGTTCATTGTATTTGGTGTTAATATCCGAAATCGAGTTGATTTAAAATCCTTTAAATTCTATTAATTTAATAGAATTTATTGAAATAATGGACAAAGATAATTTACTGCGCAAAATTTTCTAGCTTTTTGAAAAAAAAAGAACAATTTGCAATCAAATACTCCATTGGCAAACCCTAAAAAACTCCATTGATGAAAAAGAAGAACTTCTGTTTGCTGCTGTTCCTTCTCGTTTTTCCATTGCTGCTTAAAAGTCAATTCCAGGTTGCTGATATCAATAAATCGTTGGTGGGGAGCGATCCAAACTTTGTTCGAGCAGGATTTGAGCTTTTTGCTTTCACTGCTTTGAGTGACCAATACGGGCGCGAATTATTCGTCAGCGATGGTACTGAAGCAGGGACAAAATTGGTCAAAGACATTAGCCCAGGAAATGCCAGTTCGCAATTTTGGGAAGTCACCATTATTGACTCCCTTTGTTATTTCATCACCAGTCCCGATGCGGCAACCCTGCAATACTGGTGTACCAGCCTAAAAAAACCTGAGCCAGTTTTGCTGAAAACATTCGCTGTCAATGGCATTTCTGGTGGGCAAAACGGTAAATTCACCAAGCTCGGCGACCAGGTGTATTTTTTACACCGCAATGCAAATTACTTGATGGAATTATGGAAAACTGACAGAACTCCTATCGGAACCACTCGTGTATTTGAATTTGGAAGAAATGTTTTTCCCAATCAATTAAGTACCTTCAACAAACAACTGATTTTTTTGGCAGAAGACAAGGCCGGTCTCAGTCAACTTTGGAAAAGTGATGGCAGCAACAATGGTACATCTTTAATCAAATCGGTTGATACACAGTATGGTACTTTTGAGTATGCAGTATTCAAAGACACGATCTATTTCGTTGCGAATGATGGCATCAGTGGTTGGGAATTGTGGCAATCAGATGGTACTGCCAATGGAACTAGGTTGTTCGTTGACTTGATACCTGGAGCGGAGAGTGGTGCTCCAACCAATTTAACTGCAGTTGGAGATAATCTTTTTTTCACCGCTTATGATGCTGCGAATGGGCCAGAACTATGGCGAACGAAAGGAACTCCCCAAACAACTCAATTGGTCAAAGACATTCGGGTCGGGACACAAGGTTCTACGCCCTTTAGCTTTAAAAATTTCAAGAACACCCTTTATTTTCTTGCTCAAGATGGAGCAGTTGGTACCGAGTTGTGGAAAAGTGATGGGACTACCCAAGGTACCCAGTTGGTAAAGGATATATTTACCGGGCCAGGTAGTGCTTTTGGGAACAACCGACTCCAGAGTACTTCTGACGGCATTCATTTTTTCTTTGTGGCTAAAGATAGTCTACAAGGTTGGGCCCTCTGGCGCAGTGATGGTACTTTGGCCGGAATGAACCGCGTTTATTCGATCCTACCAACCGTTAATGCAACCGAGATAACCGAACTAATCGCACACAAACGAAGTATTTTTTTCAAGACACAAGATGGAAGAAATGGGCAAGAACTCTGGAAAACTGACGGTACCGAAACCGGAACAACTATTTTCACCAAGCTCAACTCTACTGGTGCAAGTTCTTTTCCTTACCAGATGAAGGTGGTCAACAACCTGCTGATGTTTTCCGCAAAAACCGAGACGGAAGGATTTGAATTGTGGAAATCGGATGGTACTGCGAGCGGCACGCAAATGGTAAAAGACATCTACCCAGGAGTTGAAAGCGCCAATTTATTATTGCCCACTGCCTTTAAGAACAACTATTTTTTCACCGCATCTTATGTACCAGGATCCAGACAGGTATGGAAAAGCGATGGGACAGCAAAAGGTACCATTTTACTCAAAAACATCAACGAAGGTCGGGGGGGGACTTCTACGGAGGGTATGACCGTTTTAAAAGATAAATTGATTTTTAATGCCTACCGAGCAACGGAAGGCGAAGAGCTTTGGATTTCTGACGGCACAGAAGCGGGCACTAAACTCTTAAAAGACATCAACCCGGTTGGCCAATCCTTGCCTTTCATTCCTTTGAATCCAGCTATTTTAAAGGATAGTTTATTGTTTTTTTCGGCACATGATGGCCTCACGGGGGTGGAACTCTGGAGAACCAATGGCACACCCGAAGGAACCTCTCTTGTAGCAGATATCCGGCCTTTCGACCAAAGTCCAAACGTATATTATTTCCACATCGGGATGATGACGAATGTAAATGAAACCCTTTTTTTTACTGCCGACAATGGTACATTAGGTGGTGAATTATGGAAGACAGACGGTACAACCCAAGGTACCCGACTCGTTAAAGACATTTGGCCGGGAATCGTGGGTTCCTCCCCTGGGAACGGTATATCTTTCAAAAACAATCTATATTTTAATGCAAGTGATGAAAAACATGGCACTGAACTTTGGAAAAGCGATGGCACCTTCAACGGAACGGTGCTGGTAAAAGATATTTTGCCTGGCGCAGTTGGGGCTCTCCCTATAAATTTTGTAGTACACAACAACGAATTGTATTTTGTAGTTGTCAATGATGGCGAGGAGAGATATGCACTCTGGAAAACTGATGGGACAAGTGAAGGCACAGTGCGGGTCAAACGAATTGCCGCCAATGACAATAAACGATTCATCCGGCCACCTTTTTCATGGGGGAAATATTTGTATTTCTCATCTGATGATGGCATCCACGGGTACGAGCTTTGGCGCAGTGATGGCACAGAAGAAGGCACAGCAATGCTGTTTGATTTG
Organism: Haliscomenobacter sp.; assembly: GCF_040403615.1. Taxonomy (NCBI): domain Bacteria; kingdom Pseudomonadati; phylum Bacteroidota; class Saprospiria; order Saprospirales; family Haliscomenobacteraceae; genus Haliscomenobacter; species Haliscomenobacter sp. The sequence continues at coordinate 87,064 of NZ_JBBAKG010000013.1, forward strand.
AACAACGGCCCTGCTTCAAGTGAACCCGACAATTTCACCCCCTACAAAAATGACTTATACTTCTCCGCCGATGATGGCATTCATGGCCAGGAACTCTGGAGGCTGAATGCAAGCACTACAGTTTCAACCACCGAATCAACCATTGCCGAGCTGTTGATTTTCCCCAACCCTGCTACCGATAAACTCACTATTCGCAAAACGACCGAAAATCAACCACTCTACATCAGTTTATTCGACAGCAATGGCAAAATGGTGATCAACCGCTACCTGTTGCGGGATTCGACAAAGGATTTTGATGTGCACAACTTGTCTGCGGGCCTGTATGTATTGGAAATGTCGGAGGAGGCAAGTGGCAAACGGTATTCAAAAAAAATAGTGATTGTGCGGTGAGTTAGGTGGGACGTATTTATAATGCGTTTGCCCTTTCCTACACCCCCTTCTCAACCCATTCATCAATGCCCTTTGTATCCGTGCTAAAATTCACTCCAACCCCCGTTAATTTTTTCCCGCTGTTCCGGTATTTATCCGCGTAACCCTTTTGTTTGATTTGAGCAATCGCCTCCGCAGCTGATTTATTGAATTTGAACTCAAAAATGTACACATCGCTGGTCGTTTGTACCACCGCATCGGCACGACCACGGGCGGAGTGCACCTCGCTTTGGGTGTACATACCCAGGTAACTAAATACCAAATGGATCAAGCCGTGATACAATCCTTCCGATTTTTTGTCAAAAACCTCGCTCGGCAGGTCAGCCAGTAAGCCATCCAGGATTTCACGTACCTGCGGCAGATTTCCCTGGGTGAAAGCCAGCTTGAGGTTGCGGATGGTTAGTCCGGTATCGGTGCGGTGTGCATCTTTGGCCAGATCATCAATCAAAAACTGGTACATGCTTTGGCGAACCTCCTTGTTGGGGTAGTCCAGAATCATATCGCCCGTCCAAAGGTCCAGCTCTTTGACGGTCAGGTAACCTGCCTGGAAAAGAATGGAAGTCAAGTCGAGGTTTTCGATATCGTACCGCTCAAAGGTGGTGTTGTTGGCCGGGGTGTTTTCGACGTCGAATATTTCCAATTTGCGCATTTGTGCGATCAAAAACCGGGGGCTTCCCGTAGAAAACCAAAAATTGGTAAACCGTTGAGCTGCAAAAAAGCGCAATACGCCAAATGGGTTGTATACCCGCCGTACGCCATCCCAGGAATAGCCGTTGTACCATTCGCGGATGCCGTCCAGAAGCCTTTGACGATCTACTCCAAGGACGGTTTGAACCGCTTGCAAATGAACTTCAAAATAATGTTCCAACTCGTGCTGGGTATAACCCGTTATAGTGGCGTACTGAGTACTAAGGGTGATGTCGTGTAGATTGTTGAGGTGTGAAAAGATAGATACCTGGGCAAATTTGGAAATTCCAGTGATGAAGACCAATTGCAGATGTTCATCGGCACTTTTGATGACGGAATAAAAATTGCGCAGAACCTCGCGGTTGACTTTGGCTTGCTCGATGGTCTGTTGTTCCAGGTAATCGATGATGGGTTTGTCGTACTCATCGATGAGCAGAACTACTTTGCCATAGGTTTCATGAAGTTGTTGGATCAGTTCCCTGAATTGACTTTTGTAGTCTGGAGCTTTGAGTTCTAAATTATGGCTTTTGGCCAGTGATTTGAGCTCCTGTGAAATTGCGTCTTCCAAGCCCAGTTGCTCGTAACTCATTGCATCAAATGAAAAATGCAAAACTGGATTACGTTTGTTCCAATCCCATTGATTTTCAATCCATAAACCTGAGAAAAGCGCCTGTCGGCCTTCAAACAAAGCCTTAATGGTGTTTAAAAGCAGCGATTTGCCAAAGCGGCGGGGGCGGGATAGGAAATAAGTTGCACCAGTGGTGACCAATTGATGGATAATCTCGGTTTTGTCCACGTAAATATAATCGCCTTCAATCAGCTTGTCGAAAGCTTGTATACCGATGGGTAGATTTTTCATGGGCTTAAAGATAGCAATATCTAGGCTCAATTGTCAATGCAGAAAACAGATTTTCGCTTCGTCCTGATGTGGGGTTTTCCTCGTGAACCATTTTTCAAATAAGGATATTGATAAAATTGTCATGTGATCGCGCATTCATTTATCAATCATTTATATTCAACACAAAGACATGAAGATTTTTTTACCTCTATTGTTTTTATTCACACTTTTAAGCGGCTGCAACGATCGCCCCGCTCTATTGTCTTCCGGATTCAAATACATTGTGCATACCCGAGGCAAAGGCCCTAAGGGCAAAGCAAACGACCTGGCTTTAATGCGCATTCAAATCCGCAATGATACTGGGGTTTTAGTCTCTCGATTGGATTTGTCAGCTATTCCGGATACAATTGGCTATAAAGCTGGAAAGATGGATCCTATTGTTGAAGCAATGTTGCTGATGCAAGAAGGAGATAGCCTGACCATTCACATCCCGGTACTCAATGACCAGTCAGGGATCATTGAGCCCGGCTTTGAACATTCAAAAATGAAATACATCGACTTGTCTATGCGCAAAGTAAATACTCGTGCCGAAATTGATACGGCAATTGTAAAAGTAAAAGCAGATTTAGCAAAAGCCGAAAAGAAGCGAACCAAGCAAGAAGCAGCCACCGCGGCTAAATTTGCAGCAAACCAAATTGCAGTATATGGTATGCAACTGGCTTCTGGCCAGGCAAAAAATGTGCAGACCACGCCTTCGGGGATCAAATACATATTACACGAAAAAGGAGCAGGCCCGCTTTTGATTAAAGGAGACTATCTCCGGATTGATTATTGTGGAGCGACAGCACAAGATGGGGTGAGTTTTGACAACTCTTTCGCACGGCTCAACGACTACACTGTCGCAATTGGACAAGGAGGAATTATACCCGCCTGGCAAGAAGTGCTGCGTTTGCTTCGAAAGGGGGCAAAAATCACCTTTTTTGTTCCCGCAAAACTTGCTCATGAAGACATCATAACCGAGGCAAGCATCCCGTCCAACATTGATCTACTCTATTACATGGAAGTGAATAATACTTTCAAAATACCAGAGCCCCTGTTGCCGATGCTACTAAAATAAGTGCAACAAATTGATAATCAACAAAAATATTTCATGTGTTGATTTTTTTAATGTAATTAAGAAAAAACACCATTCGAAGTTTTGCTTTTTTGAATGGTGCTTTTATCTTTGTAAAAAATAGTATTACTATTATTTCTTTCCAAGAAGAGCTTATTCAGGCCAATCTTTACGTACCCTCCTTTCTTGTTGAATGAATTACCAAATTTTCTAACTCTAAAATGTTTCACAATGAGACAGCAAATTGTATTCCCATTTACTCGCCTGCTATTGGTGGGCTTATTTCTTTTTGCTTTTGCTTGCCAAAAAGACAATGATGATGAAATTGTATCTAAACCCGCGACGGAGTTGGATGCAGTATTGGCACAAGAGTGGATGACCCAGGCCTACAACACCGTTAAACGCACCGGTTTGTTCGCATTGGATGCTTCAAGGATTTATGCGTACACATCAATCACGATGTATGAATCGATGGTACACGGAATGAAAGGATATCGCTCGCTGGCAGGTCAATTGAATGGTTTGGACAAACTCCCTGTACCAGACCCCAACAAAAAATACGATTGGGGGATTGTACTTTGCCATGCAACACCACAAGTAATTACCGAGTTAACTCCCGGAATTTCTGCAGGAACTACTTTCTCTTTGAATGCTACTGCGGATCGCCAGGCCGACGATTTACGGCTTCGCAACTCCATAGACAATGAAGTGATGAAAAACTCAAAAGAATTTGCAGATCAATTGGTTATCGCTATTTTACAATGGGCAGTTAAAGATGGTCGTGCAGTGGTGCTGGCAAAAACTTACACTGAACCCGCCCGAACTGGTAATCCTCAGTTCTGGTACGGCCGCACCTTGAACCAGGAATTCATGGCGCCATTTTGGTGGGAGAGCCGCCCTCTGGCCATTAATCAGGCTCAAATTTGTCAACCTAGCGCGCCTTACGAATACAGCGCAGATCCTAACAACGTGTATTACAAGGAAGTAAAAGAAGTATTGGATGCTTCATTCGACCCTACCAAAGTAGAAGTAGGCCGTTTTTGGGCAAATGATCCAGGCCAATCGGGTTCTCCCGCCGGATCCTGGATTGGAATTGCCAATCAACTGGTAGACCAGTTTGATCTCAATATGGCTACCACCTTAAAGATGTATGTACTGCTGGGTACAGGTACTCGCGATGGCTTTATTTCCTGTTGGTATACTAAATACCGTTGGAATTTGCAACGCCCAGTTACCTTCATCCGTGAAGTGATTGGAGTCAACACCTGGAATTCTCCGGTCGTTACGCCTCCATACCCAGATTACACATCAGGGACTTCAGTAAATGCGGGTGCATCTTCTCAAATGCTGACCTATTTATTTGGAAATCGTTCCTTCAGCGATGCACAACACACGGATAAAGGTTTCCGTCCTCGCCAGTTCAACAATTTCCGTGAAGCGGGTACAGAAGCCTTTCATTCCCGCATTTTTGGCGGTGTGCACATGCGCAAGGCTTGTGAAGAAGGTTTCAAACAAGGAACTTGCGTGGCAGAAAACATCATCAACAAGTTGAAGTTTGAACAAAAATAAGGATGCCAGAGGGGACATTCCAAGTGCGGAATGTCCTTTTCTCTAGTATGACGCAAAAAATTACTTCCCGATTTTTTGAGCCGCTTTTGAATAGGAAGCTCACTTGAAATGAACCGTTCGACTTCCTATTCAAAACC
>NZ_JBBAKG010000014.1:0-88776 GCF_040403615.1 Haliscomenobacter sp.
AAGCTCACTTGAAATGAACCGTTCGACTTCCTATTCAAAACCCAAAATCGGGAAGATAATTTTTCTGCGTTGTTGAATAAAAATTGATGATGAGCCAAGAACCTTGTACCCACTTGCCCAATGTTGAAGACATCAAGAAAGCCAAAGCTTATGAATGTGTGGAATGCGTCAAAACTGGCAGTCACTGGATGCACTTGCGCACCTGCCAAACTTGCGGCGAAACGCATTGCTGCGATTCTTCAACCAACCAACACGCCACCAAGCATTATCATGCCAGCGGCCATCCGGTAGTGAGTTCTGCCGAGCCAGGCGAAAACTGGTTGTGGTGTTATGCCGACGATTTTTTTTATCCGTTTTAATCTCATTCCCTTAACCTCCCAGAAATCACCCCATGCAAATACTCGAAAAACACCAAGATTTACTGTCTACCCTCGCCAAATTCGAGCTTTTTGAAGGCGTTGCACCTGCGGCGATTCAATGGTTCATCGACCATACCGAGTACCGACGATTTGAAGAAGGAGAGTACCTGTTTCGCCCCAATGAAGAAGCCAACCAACTCGTACTGATCACCAAGGGCGAATACGTTTTGCGCATGCAGCAAGGCAATGAATTTCGCGACATCGGGCAGTGGGGTGTTGGCAATGCCACCGGGCTGTTGCCTTTTTCGCGCATGAAAAAAACCACCGCTGCCGGAATTGCCCTGGAACCCCTGGAATTGCTGGCACTTCCGGGTACCTGCTTCACTGAAATGGTCACAGTCAGTTACGAATTGGTGCAAAACCTGGTTGCAGTGATGTCCAGTCGCATTAAGACCTTCACGGAGCAGCGTTTGCAAGACGACAAATTGATGTCGCTCGGCAAATTGTCTGCTGGCTTAGCACACGAACTCAACAACCCAGCCTCTGCCCTGGTGCGCAGTGCGGACGAATTGTACAATAAAATCCACCAATCACCCGAGCGCTTCAAGTCGGTGATCACCATGCGGGTGACGCCCGAAGAAACCGACGAACTCAACGTCATATTGTTTGGAAAAACCAGCCAAGGCCCTGCTAAAGAACTCAGCTTGATGCAGCGCGAAGCTTGCAAAGATGAGATCCTGGATTGGCTCGACGACGAAGGCATCCCCAACGGCGATGACATTGCAGAGACCTTCCTCGACTTTGGGTTGCGCCTGGAAGACCTGGAAAACATGAAGGCCGCCGTCAAAGGCAAAGACATTGAAGCCATCCTGTGGTGGGTAGAAAGTACCCTGAGTTTGGAACGTTTGGTGAAAGAAATCCGCGAATCCGCGGATAGGATTGGTCGCCTGGTGCGATCCGTAAAAACCTATACCCACATGGATCAGAGTCAGGATTTGCAAGCCAGCGATTTACACGAAGGCCTGCGCAGCACCATGACCATGCTCAAGCACAAAATCAAGGAAAAAAACATCCAAGTGATCAAGGAATTTGCCGAAGACATGCCTCTGGTCAAACTATATCCTGGCGAAATCAACCAGGTGTGGACCAACCTGATCGACAACGCAGTAGATGCAATGCCACCCGACGGAACGCTCAAAATACATACCCACGTCAAAAACCACAAGGCCATTGTAGACATCATCGACAGTGGATCTGGGATACCTGAAGACATCCGCACCAAGATTTTTGACCCCTTTTTTACCACCAAAGGAGTGGGCAAAGGCACTGGAATGGGGCTGGAAATTACGCGCCGCATCGTACTCAAGCACCACGCCGACATTCAGGTCAAATCCCAGCCTGGCGAAACCATTTTCACCGTTTGTTTTCCGCTTTAAATCTAAAATGATATGGCTACCGATAAGAAACCCATCATTTTTTCCATCGACGATGATCCGCAGGTATTGCGCTCGCTCAAAAACGACTTGCGCAACGAATACAAAAATGATTACCGGATCATCAGTACCGAATATCCACAGGAAGCCCTGGATAGCTTGCCTGAACTCAAAAAACAGGGCGAAACGGTAGCATTATTCCTTTCCGATCAGCGCATGCCCGATATGCTGGGGGTAGATTTTCTGGAACAGGCCAAAAAGTTTTTCCCAGAGGCCAAGCGAGTGCTGCTCACGGCTTATTCGGATACCGAGGCGGCCATTCGCGCCATCAACAACGTGGGACTGGATCACTACCTGCTCAAGCCCTGGGATCCGCCCACTGAAAAACTCTATCCCGTACTCAACGACTTGTTGGATCAATGGCAAAACAACTACATCCCCGAATTCCGGGGCATCCGGCTGATTGGCTACCAGTATTCGCCAAAATCGCATGAAATCAAGGATTTCCTATCCGGCAACCTCTTTCCCTACCAATGGCTGGACATGGAAAGCGATACACGCGCCGTGGAATACCTGGAATTGCACCAATTGGAAATCAAAGACTTGCCCGCGCTTGTATTTGAAGACGGAACCATATTGACGAGTCCCAACAACTCAACACTGGCCTCAAAACTTGGACTTTCCACACAGGCCAAACAAGAAATGTACGACGTGGCCATCATTGGCGCAGGGCCTGCTGGCTTGGCAGCAGCGGTTTACGGTGGTTCCGAAGGTTTGAAGACGCTCATGATTGAGCGCCGCGCACCCGGTGGACAGGCAGGAACCAGCTCACGGATCGAAAACTACCTGGGGTTTCCGGAAGGGTTAAGTGGGGCCAATCTTACACTGCGGGCACTGACTCAGGCCACGCGCCTGGGAGCAGAGTTTTTGTCAACGCAGGGGGTAGAAAAGATTGAGGTTGAGGGCAACTACAAAAAACTGATCTTTGGCGACGGCAGTTTTGTGTACGCCAAAAGCGTGATCATCGCTACTGGCGTGGATTACCGCAAGTTGCCCGCTAAGGGAGCTGATCAATTCACCGGGGCAGGGGTCTACTACGGCGCGGCCATCACCGAGGCCAATGCCTGCCGCGAAAAACAAATTTATGTGGTAGGCGGAGGAAACTCAGCAGGTCAAGGCGCCGTATACCTCTCGCAATTTGCCCAAAAAGTACACATTGTAATCCGCCGCGAAGACCTGAGTTCCACCATGTCTGCCTACTTGATTGAGCAGATCAAGGCCATTCCCAATATCGAGATTTTGGGTAAAACGGAAGTGGTGGAAGCCCTGGGCCACGAAAATCTGGAATGTATCGTACTGGAAGACATCGAAACCAAAGAAACCCACCAGGTGAAAGCGGACTCTTTGTTCATCTTCATCGGTACCCGCCCAGCCACCGACTGGCTACCCGACAACATCTTGCTCGACGACAAGGGCTTCGTCGAAACGGGCAAGGAACTTCGCCAATACCCCCAATTCAAATCCATTTGGAAACACCAACGCGAACCTTTTTTATTGGAAACCTGCCAGCCGGGAATTTTTGCAGCAGGTGATGTACGCGCCGGGGCAATGAATCGGGTAGCTTCCGCAGTGGGCGAAGGCGCCATGGCGATTAAGTTTGTGCACGAATATTTGGCGGAGGTGTGAGGACAAATGAACCAGCACTTATTTTAATTTTTTTTAACCCAAACAAAATGAAAATCGCTTTCACCTTTTTAGTTGCCATCATTGCAATGACGTCCATGAGTTTTTCGAACTCAAACGCCAGTTTGGATGCAGATCAAATTATTGGCCAATATTGGTCACCAGACAAAGATGGGAAAATTGAAATTTTTAAAACGGGCAGCAAGTACCACGGCAAGTTGCTTTGGGTCAAAATCCCGAAGAAGGACACCAAAAACCCTGACCCGGCTTTAAGAAATCAGGATGTAATCGGCTTGGTTTTTCTTAAAAATTTTGTTTTTGTTGATGGAAAATATACTCAAGGTACGGTTTACAATTCTCTGAATGGCCATTCCTACAGTTGTCAAATGTGGCTAGAGGAAGGCAACCTGAAAATGAGGGGTTTTGTGGGCATTTCCTTGCTGGGCAGAACGGAAACTTTTGAAAAAATTCGATAAAAAGGCCATTTCAATCAGATTTGTTGCATTTTTTTAATCAAAAACAATTTGTGTTTAAAATTATTTTCTTTACCTTTGCTACTTAGCATGCTCATCAGGCAAGTTTTTTTCAAGGAATGGACAAGTTAACAACTCAAAGCAACGGCGACGGCAGCCAACTCATACACCTCCAGGGCATGTACCAGGATTACTTTCTGGACTATGCTTCGTACGTAATCCTGGAACGGGCAGTACCCCATATCGACGACGGACTCAAACCCGTGCAACGGCGCATTCTGCACGCTATGAAAGAAACCGACGACGGGCGCTACAACAAAGTAGCCAACGTAATCGGATTGACCATGCAATACCACCCCCACGGTGACGCGGCCATTGGCGATGCGCTGGTCAACATGGGCCAAAAAGAAATCCTGATCGATACCCAGGGAAACTGGGGTGATGTGGCCACTGGCGCAGGAGCTGCTGCACCGCGTTACATCGAAGGCCGTTTGACCAAGTTCAGCCTAGAAGTAGTGTTTAACCCCCAGACCACCGAGTGGCAAATGTCTTACGATGGGCGCAAGCGCGAACCCGTCACTTTGCCCGCCAAGTTTCCATTGCTTTTAGCAGCCGGTACCGACGGCATCGCCGTAGGTTTGTCTACCAAGATCATGCCCCACAACTTCATCGAGCTGATCAAGGCTTCGATTGATATCCTGAAGGGTAAAAAAGTGCAGATTTTCCCCGATTTCCAGACCGGAGCGATGGTCGACGTAGCCGATTACAACGGCGGCAAGCGGGGCGGCAAAATCAAGATCCGCGCCCTGATCGAAAAACTGGACAAAGACCTGCTGGCCATCAAGGAACTGCCCTACGCCGTAACCACTGAATCCCTGATCGAGAGCATCATCAAAGCCAGCGAAAAGGGCAAAATCAAAATCAAAAAGGTAATCGACCTCACCAGTCGAGACGTAGAGATCCAGGTGGAACTGATACCTGGTACTTCGCCCGACGTGACCATCGACGCCCTGTATGCCTTTACCGATTGCGAAGTTTCCATTTCGCCCAATGCCTGTGTGATCCACAATGACAAGCCACAGTTCATGACCGTGGAAGAGATTCTGGAGCACAATACCCTCCGTACGCGCGATCTCCTGCGCACCGAACTGGAGATCAAACTCGGCGAGTTGCTGGAAAAATGGCACATGGCCAGCCTGGAGAAAATCTTCATCGAAAACCGCATTTACCACAAAATCGAAGAATGCGAAAGTTGGGAAGAAGTACTCGTGACCATCGATCGGGAATTGCGCCGATATGTTGCCACTCCTGCCGACAATCCCAGCGCCAACGATACCCGCTTGCGGCTCATGCGCGACCTAAACGATGACGACATCGCCAAGCTGACCGAGATCCGCATCAAGCGCATTTCCAAATACAACACGTTCAAGGCCGATGAGCACATTGTGGCATTGGAAGAAGAAATGAAGCAAGTGCGCCACGATCTGGAGCACATCACCGACTTCAGCATCGCTTATTACCAGCGTTTGCTCGAAAAATACGGCAAAGGCCGCGAGCGCCGCACCCGCATTATGAACTTCGAGTCCATCCAGGCTACCGAGGTTGTGGCCAACAATGCCAAACTTTTTGTGAATTACACCGAAGGTTTCATTGGTTTTGGCTTGAAAAAGGACGAGAGCAACGTCTTCGTTTCTGAGTGTTCTGATATTGACGACATCATCGTTTTTCGCGCCGATGGCCGTTTTATGGTCAAGCGCATTGCCGATAAAGTGTTTGTGGGCAAAGACATCATCCACGCAGCAGTATGGAAGAAAAACGACGAGCGCAGCACCTACAACCTCATCTATTCCGATGGCGCCAATGGCCGCTGCTTTGCCAAGCGCTTCAACGTTACGGCCATCACGCGGGATAAGGAATACGTGCTTACTTCGGAAGCCAAAAACTCCAAGTTGCTTTACTTTACCGCCAACCCCAATGGGGAAGCAGAAGTAGTGAGCATTCAGCTTACCCTGGCCTCTACCGCCAAGAAAAAGCAGTTTGATTACGACTTAAAGGAATTGGCCATCAAAGGGCGCAGCTCCCTAGGCAACCTGATCACCAAGTACCCCGTGCGCAAGGTCAGCCTTAAGGAAGCAGGAAGATCAACCATCGGCGCGATCAAAGTGTACATCGACGATGTGAGTGGCCGACTTAACAACGATGGCCGTGGGCGCTTGATGGGTGAGTTTGATACTGGCGAACTGATGTTTATACTCTTCAAAGATGGAACGTATGAAATGACCGAACTGGACATGACCCGGCGCTACAACCCCGACGAATTGCTCTACGTTGGCAAATTTGATCCTGAGTTGGTCATCAGTGCGGTGCATTACGACGGCAACAAGGGTTTGACCATGGTCAAACGTTTCCGTGTTGAAACAACCAGACTCAAAGAGCGCTTCAGTTTCCTGACCGATCACAAAGACTCGCGACTGCTCTTTGCTACGACCGAGACCAATCCTCTGGTGCGCTATTCGATGAAATTGAAGAATAAGAAAATGCAAGGCGAAATCAATTTAGCCGAATTCATCGAAGTCAAAGGCTGGAAAGCGTTGGGCAATAAGTTGAGTGATCAAAAACTGAGCGAAGTAGAACTCATTGCGCCTTTAGTGCAGCCAGAGCTTGCCGCAGAGCCAGAGAAATTACAAACCGGAGACAGCATTGAGTTTGATGTTGATCCGCAAACGAAGTTGTTTTAAGAGCACTAGAAACTGTTCCTTGAGTTGCACTTTGATTCAAAAACCGCTATTTTTGAAAAAATGAGCCATGAGTTCAGCATTCGTTTCTTCTCCAACAGAAACTAAAGCAAAAGCAACCAAAAGAAAAATACCCGCCTACCTCGTTCGGGAGACGATTGAGGGGATGGATTTTTATTATCCAGGGTTTCGACAGGTACTGAACAAGCAAAAAAAACTAGCTGAAATTATTGGTGATAGTGGTTTGCATTTTTTTTTGAAAGACTATTTATACGATATTTTGAAAGCTGGTTTAGACAAAAATTTATACCGGATTGGATGCGGTGAATTGGGTTTTCACGCCAGTGTACGCAACAACATGGGCCTGGATGTGGTCATTTTTGATCGGGCAGTCCTAACCCCCGATAAAATCACCCCAAGGTATGTTACAGTAGCGCCTAAAGTGGTGATTGAAATTGACGTCAACGTAGAACTTCCGGATCGTGCCTCCGATCTTTTTCAAGAGTATGTGATCCGCAAAGTAGACAGCTTGTTCAAGCATGGCGTAGAAAAAGTGATCTGGTTCTTTTCCAAAAGCCGAAAAGTAGTGATCGCCCTCCCAGGACAGGCCTGGCAAATCGATGATTGGAATCAGGACGTAGAAATATTGGATCAAGTCAAAGTCAACATCGCTGATTACATTGCCCGGGAAGGGTTTATCCTGGAATAGTTTTTTGTGCCAAGGCCAAATTGTCAATCAACCTGACCTCCCCTACCCAGGTCGCTACACAGGCTACAATCCAGTCGTGTTTGGTTGGATTTATGATGGGCTGTAGCGTTTTTCCATCCACAATTTGAAAATATTCGGGGCGAAAATCTGGCAAACTCAGGCGTTGCAAAGCTGCTGTTTCAATCTCGGCAATCGCTCGAAGGTCCAATTGCGATTTGGCCCATTCCAGGGTTTGATAAATGATGGGCGCAGCCTGGCGTTGTGTGGAGCTTAAGCGCACATTGCGCGAACTCATGGCCAGTCCATCCGATTCCCGCACAGTGGGCACCATGACCAGTTCAACCGGCAACTGCAATTGACGAATCATATATCCTACAATGCTGAATTGTTGAAAATCTTTTTGCCCCATGTACAAGCGATCGGGCTGCACGATGTCGAGCAGGCGCTTCACCACTTGTGCCATCCCCTGAAAATGCCCTGGCCGAAAGGCACCTTCCATCACTTGATCCAATGGATTTAGGTCCAATTTTAAGGTGAGGTCCAAACCTGGAGGATAAATTTCTTCTACCGAAGGCATAAAAACCACTTCTGTACCAACCGATTCCAACATTGTGAGGTCTTTCTCTGGAGTACGCGGATATTTTTCCAGATCCTTAGGGTCGTTGAATTGAGTCGGATTCACAAAGATGCTGCACACCGTACAAGCGTTTTGCGCTTTGCTGTGGCGCATCAAATCAAGGTGCCCTAAATGTAGGGCGCCCATGGTTGGTGCAAAGCCAATCTGCTCGCCATTGGCACGGCGAGAATTGAGGTACTGCTGAAGTTCACTTACGGTTTTGAACACAAACATCTTTGGCAATGAATTGTTAACAATGTGGGGTTGTTGTCTACTTCGCTCTTCGGAAGCAAAATTGGCGCAATTTAGGCATGCGCGGCAAACAAGTTGCTCATTAATAAGGAAAAGTGGTCAATATTTCTTAATTTTGCAACTCGTTCGCTGACGCCTTGTCAAAACAAGGCTAATTAATGTCCCGGCTATATGAGTAAGAAGAAAGTGCTGATTGTGACGCAAGAGATGGAGCCTTATACTGTTGCTTCTGAGATTGCAGCTATGGCTCGAAAATTGCCACAACACATCCAGGAAAACGGGCTGGAGATCAGGGTGTTAATGCCAAGATTCGGATCTATTAACGAACGAAGGCATCGACTACACGAAGTAGTGAGGCTCTCTGGGATGAACATCATTGTTGACGATGACGATTATCCGTTGATCATTAAAGTTGCTTCTCTTCAGGAAGCACGGATGCAAGTCTATTTTTTAGACAATGATGACTTCTTCCGCCGCAAATCTGTGTTTGTGGACGATAATGGAATCCCTTTCGACGACAACGCCGATCGAACCGTGTTCTTTTGTAAAGGTGTAATCGAAACCGTAAAAAAATTCGGTTGGCCACCTGACGTGGTACATTGCCTTGGGCCAATGACCAGTTTGATTCCGTTTTACCTCAAGACTGCCTATAAGAGCGATCCATTGTTCCAACATACCAAAGTCGTTTACTCGGTATACAACGAACACCTGGAAGACTCCTTCAATCTGGAAACCTTTATGGCAAAGGCTGGCATCAACAACATTTCAGTTGAAGATCTGGCTGCTTACCAAACGGACGGCGCAGTTACCCTACACAGAGGAGCGATTGCCTGTGCCGATGGAGTGGTAAAAGGGAGCCATAGTTACAGCGATGAAATTCAGGAGATTTTGGCTCAAACCGAAAAACCGGTAATTGATGGCCAAAGCCCCGAAGATTTGCCAGAAATTATGGATTTCTACCAAACCTTAATGGGAGAGATTGTAGAGCAATAAGCTGTTTTCTGCTTGAATCGTTTTTGTACAGCGATCTGACATAACCAACTGTTTGATCGCTGTATTACATTTGGATCAATTTTTATACTTCAACATGAAGAATTTTCTTTTTCACCTGACATTTTTAGGCTTTTGCCTGGCAAATTTGTTTTCTTGTACCAATCCTCTTGAGACTGGTTCGGGATTATTGGACGATGATTTGATCAATGTTCAAAATATCGACACCTTCAAAATTACGTCTACCACCATCCCTGGTGATTCCTTGTTGGTTTATTCAATTCCGACTACCGCCAGCAGTGGTCTGATCAACCGGTATTTTTTTGGCAAGTTAAACGACCCCATTTTTGGAATAACCGATGTAGTAATTCAGCCTCAATTGGTTCCCGTTGTACAGTTGCACCCTGGTTTGAAGATACAAGTGGACTCGTTGGTTTTGGTACTCCCTTACAGCAAGGACTACCTTTATGGCAACAAAGCCCAACGATTCGATCTCGAAATTCGCGAATTGGCCGATTCCTTTAAACTGGACGTCAATTATTTCTCCAATCAAAAATTACCAGCAAAGTCATCTGTGGTGTTCGGTACCTCATTTGTACCCAATCTGGATTCGGTTAAGATCATCGACCTAAGCATCGGTGCGAAGACCCAACTTAAATTGCCTGCACAATTGAGGGTAAAATTTAATGACACCGACAACTTTGTCGATCGATTGTTGGCCATCGATACTGCGGTCTACAGAAACCGAACCAAATTTTTGAAGGCCATTTATGGTCTACAGCTGCGGGCTACCAATGCGGGCAAGGGACTGGCTGCATTCGACCTAAGTTCAAGCAATGCAGGATTGTATTTGTATTATAAAGACGTTTCGGGAGCAACCCCGGTATTGGCGCAATACAAATACGCCTTTGCATTTGTGGTTGGAGAATCGATAGAACGCGACCGAGGCACTTCACTTTTAGGCAAATACCTGAAAGACGAACCCAATCCAGAATATGTTTTGCTGCAAGGTCAGGAAGGCTCCAATGGCAAGTTTTCAATTCCAGGACTGAAAAACCTGAAAAACGTATTGATCCACAAAGCCGAATTGGTGGTCAAAGTAGCCCGTATTGAAGGCGATGAACCTGCTTTCTTTACACCCAGCCCCCGCTTATTGGCCATTTATCGCAACAGCAAAGGCACCTTGAATCTGGTCAGAGATTTTAACCTTGCATCTCAGTCCAGTAGCCTCAATCAAATTTACAATGGCCTTTACACCAGTGGTGTCAACAATGAGCCGGGTACATATACGATCAACCTTACTTCTCACGTTCAAGACATTATAGCAGGAAAAGCACCTTCGGATATTATCTTGAAAGCTTTCCCTTTAGCCGAATCAGCCGCAAGAACCACGCTTTACCGTGCCGATCACCCCGTGCACGGTGCAAAACTAAAACTGTACTATACCCAATTAAACCAGTGAAAAGTGGCAAATGAAAAGTCAATGTGCTTAACAATCACTAGTAAGTGACTCGGGGATATTGACGCAATTATTGAACAGGGTGTTTTTGCTTTGCATGAAAAAAGATGCAAGGCAAAAAGAACACCTTCAATAATTATTAATTACATTTGATTACTTAAATTACAAGGGATTACGCATAATAAATCCTTTGTAAATTGTCATTGTCATTGTTCACTGTAAAACTACTAGCAAAATGTGTGGAATCGTTGCCTATTTGGGCTCTGCGGAAGCCTACCCCAAACTCATCAAGGGATTAAAAAGACTCGAATACCGTGGTTACGACAGCTCTGGAGTAGCCTTACACGATGGTAATTTATTGGTTTACAAGAAAAAAGGTAAGGTCAGCGACCTCGAAAAACACGCCGAGCACCAGCCGCTGAAAGCTACTTTGGGAATCGGGCATACCCGCTGGGCTACCCACGGGGAACCCAATGATGTGAATGCTCACCCGCACTTGTCGTCCAATGGTCGTTTGGCCTTGGTGCACAACGGCATCATCGAAAACTACGACTTGCTCAAAACTGCCTTGCTGAAAGAAGGCCACGTTTTTCACAGCGATACAGATACCGAAGTACTTGTCAACCTGATTCAGGCCGTACAAGACCGCGATCAATTGCCCCTGGAAGAGGCCGTTCGTTTGGCACTTACCCGTGTAATTGGCGCATACGCCATCGTGGTACTTGACCAACACGAACCCGATAAATTGGTGGCTGCACGCAAAGCAAGTCCACTGGTACTGGGATTGGGAGATAATGAGTTTTTTGTTGCCTCCGATGCTACTCCAATTGTAGAACATACCAACCGTGTCATTTACCTCAACGACGAAGAGATTGCCGTGATACACCGAGATGGCCATTACGACATCAAGAGCATCAGCAACGAATCGCAGACTCCGTTTATCCACGAGTTGGACATGAAAATCGAGATGCTGGAAAAAGGCGGTTACGATTATTTCATGCTCAAGGAAATCAACGAGCAACCCAACACCCTGCGCGATTGCATGCGGGGTAGGATCAATGCCGATGAAGGCTGGATTCATCTGGGTGGCCTTGCCGAATACGCCAATAAAGTCTCCAATGCCAAGCGCTTTGTAATGATTGGCTGTGGAACGTCCTGGCACGCTGGCCTGATTGGTGAGTACCTCTTTGAAGACTTGGCCCGCATTCCGGTTGAGGTGGAATACGCATCAGAGTTTCGCTACCGCAATCCGGTCATTTCTGAAAAAGACGTGGTCATTGCCATTTCTCAATCTGGTGAAACTGCGGATACGCTGGCTGCGCTTGAAATTGCCAAAGAGAAAGGAGCCTTTTTGTATGGCATTGTCAATTCGGTTGGTTCTTCCATCGCACGCACTACCCATTCTGGCTCCTACATACATGCGGGACCCGAAATCGGGGTGGCTTCCACCAAGGCTTTTACAGGTCAAGTTACCTTGCTGACGCTGATGGCTTTGTACCTGGCGCACCACAAGGGCACTATTTCTGAAGAATATTACCGCAAATTGATCGTAGAACTGACTTTGATCCCAGAAAAGATTAAAAAGGTATTGCAACAAGACGATAAGATCAAGTATATTGCAGCGGAAATCAAAGACAACCAAAACGCCATTTACCTTGGTCGGGGGTACAATTTTCCAGTTGCTTTAGAAGGAGCGCTCAAATTGAAGGAAATTTCTTACATCCACGCCGAAGGTTATCCGGCAGCGGAGATGAAACATGGCCCGATTGCGCTCATCGATGAAAACATGCCTGTCATTGTGATTGCTACCAATCGCAGCGCTTATGACAAAATCGTCAGCAACATCCAGGAGGTCAAAGCACGCAAAGGAAGAGTAATTGCCATTGTGCCCGAGGGTGACGAAACCATCAGCAAAATTGCGGATTACACCATCGAAATTCCTGAGACAGAAGACCCACTTTCGCCATTGTTGGCGGTTATCCCCTTACAACTGCTTTCCTATTACACAGCAGTAATGAGAGGCTGTAACGTAGATCAACCCCGCAACCTGGCTAAATCAGTTACCGTAGAATAAAACTTTACTTGGGTTTTCAACCAATAACCTCGTCAGGCACTGCCTGCACAAAACCTGAGTGTAGTAAATAGAACCAATAAAATGAGTAAAAAAGAAGCACTCAACATGGAGTACAACTCTCAAAAGGATGAGCTAATCATCCCTGAATATGGGAGAAATGTACAAAACATGATTTTTTACGCCAAAGCTATAGAAGACGATCGCGCTCGCCAACAAGTGATTGAGGAAATCATCGACATGATGATGATGATGCACCCTCAAAACCGCAACCTGGAAGATTACCGGATTAAATTGTGGCGGCATGTGTTTAAAATTGCCAGCTACGATTTGAACGTGCAGCCTCCCAGCGGCATCACCCCTTCTCCAGAAGACGACAACCGCAAGCCCGATAAAGTCAACTATCCTAGTGCCGAACCTGGCTACCGCCACTATGGCAACAATGTACAGCGGCTGATTCGTCGTGCATTGGAAATGGAACCAGGCCCCAAGCGCAACGGTTTTGTAGCCACCATTGCCTCTTACATGAAGCTTGCCTACCGCACCTGGAACAAGGAGCATTTCGTAAGCGATGACATCATCAAAACCGACCTGGAAATCATTTCCAATGGCCAGTTGTCTCTGGATGAACTCGGATCGATCGAAAACCTCACGCCAGCCAATCAGGGTGGTATGAACAACAACAATAACCGCCGCCGCCCCAGCAACCAGGGCAGCAACAACCGCCAACAACGCAGCAACAACACTGGCGGTAGTGGTGGCCGTTCTTATGGTGGCCGCCAGCAAAACAGCAACAATGGCGGTAGTGGTGGAAAATTCAATCCGAGAAACAACAAACGGAAATAGACGACAACAAGTCTAAGTTTTAGGGTTTTAGGGGCCTCCTAAAACCCTAAAACCCTAAAACCTTTTCGAAAAAATGACACTCGATGCTTTTGAAGTCATCGGAGGCCAGCGGCTATCCGGTGAAATAGTGCCTCAAGGAGCCAAAAACGAGGCACTTCAGGTTTTATGTGTGCCCTTGCTCTCTTCCTCAAAAATTACCATTTCCAACGTACCACAAATTCAGGATGTCGTTCTGCTCGTTGAGCTACTCGAAGGCTTAGGCGTGAAAATCGAACGACTTAGCGGCGATACCTTTACCTTTCAAGCCGACGACATCGACCTGGTATACCTCAATTCGGCAGAATTTTTACAAAAAGCGAGCAAGATCCGCGGATCAGTCATGCTGATTGGCCCACTGTTGGCAAGGTATGGCAAGGCTTTTTTGCCCAAGCCTGGGGGAGACAAAATTGGCCGCCGCCGACTGGATACCCACTTCTTGGGCTTGCAATCGCTGGGGGCAGAATTCAAATTTGACCCAGACCTAAGCGTCTATTTTGTTGAAGCCAAACAACTGGTTGGTACCTACATCCTCATGGACGAGATCTCGGTAACGGGTACGGCCAACGTGGTTATGGCTGCTGTGTTGGCCAAAGGCACTACCACAATTTACAACGCCGCCTGTGAGCCATACGTCCAGCAATTGTGCAAAATGCTCAACCGCATGGGCGCTAAGATCAGTGGAGTAGGTTCCAACATGCTGATCATCGAAGGGGTAGAAATCCTGGGCGGTACCGAGCATCGCTTGTTGCCCGATATGATTGAAGTAGGCAGTTTTATTGGCCTCGCGGCCATGACTCAATCGGATATCACCATCAAGGCTGCGGGAATAGAAGAGTTGGGCATTATCCCACGAATATTTGAACGCATGGGCATTGAGCTGGTCATGGACGGCGATGACATCCGCGTTCCGGCCCAGGAGTATTACGAAATCCAGAGTTTCATTGATGGATCGATACTCACGATTTACGATGCACCCTGGCCAGGCTTCACCCCCGACCTGATGAGCATCATGTTGGTGGTGGCTACGCAAGCCCGTGGCAGCGTACTGATTCATCAAAAAATGTTTGAAAGCCGCTTGTTTTTTGTAGACAAGTTGATCGATATGGGCGCTCAAATCATCCTCTGCGACCCCCACCGTGCAACGGTAATTGGTTTGGATCGACGTCAGCCCTTGCGCGGTATTTCCATGACTTCACCCGATATTCGTGCTGGTGTGGCGTTGCTGATTGCCGCACTTTCGGCCAAAGGCCGCAGTGTAATCCACAACGTGAATCAAATAGACCGAGGATATCAGTTTATCGAGGAGCGCTTAAAAAACATTGGCGCACAGATTACCCGGATATAATCTGGTAGCCCAAGCAATAACAGGTACTGCTGTTTCGCAAGGTCAATGACAACAAGCCGATTCGATGCTCCAATTCGAATCGGCTTGTTGTTTTTACAGAAACGGCATTGTCTATTGATTTCCTCTGCGCTTCCCTTGTGCCCTTCTTTGTCCGGTTGCTTTGCCACTTGCAGCATCCCTAGGGCTTTTAACGTCCTGAATTTCGAAATTTCCCAGCTTGTCTTGTTGTGGGTTAGGGCTTTTAACGTCCTGAATTTCGAAATTTCCCAGCTTGTCTTGTTGTGGTTTTCTGCTGTTTGGGTTGTTAACCGTCGGGGTTCCATTTACCGGCTTTTTCACCCACAATAAAGAATCATCTCTCCAGCCAGAAGGCTTTGCAGATTTGGCTTTTGCCCTAGAGCGGTCTTGAGCAAAAGTAACGGTGGCACACAATGTAAACAGGCCGATCAAAAAAAGCATCTTTTTCATTTCAATAGGATTTTGAGATTTACAATTCGATTGAATACATTGCAAAGTTGCAGGAGAAAAAAGGCCTGCACCTCACCCAAATGGGTGATTTTTTTAGAAAGTTTACCCATCTTTAGGGCATCCATTCAAAATCTGCATTTGCCTTATGAAAAAGAGCCTCCTTCTCCTCTGTATCCTATTGATTTTTGCGAGCACAGTTACTGCCCAAAACCTGTTGCGCTATGTCAATCCATTAGTAGGTACTGATTCGGATTTCAGTCTTTCTAGTGGAAACACCTATCCTGCCATAGCCTTGCCCTGGGGCATGAATTTTTGGACGGCTCAAACGGCACCAAATGGCGACGGCTGGCAGTACGCTTACGATGCCAACAAAATCCGGGGATTCAAACAAACCCACCAACCTTCTCCCTGGATCAACGATTATGGCGCGTTTTCGTTGCTGCCCATGAGTGGCAAAAACCCTGAAGTTCGCGATCGCAAACGTGGCTCCTGGTTTTCGCACAAAACCGAGATTGCGCAGCCCCACTACTATCAGGTATATCTGGCCGACTACGACTGCTGGACGGAGATCACGCCGACCGAACGTGCCGCACAAATGCGCTTTCGTTGGGGACAGGAAGGGCCTAAAAGTGTGCTTCTGGACGCATTTGACATGGGAAGCATGGTCAAAATCATCCCTGCCGAACGCAAAATCATTGGGTATGCCCAAAACAATCACGGTGGGGTACCTGGCAATTTTAAAAATTATTTTGTGGCGGTATTTGACCAGGATTTTGAGCTCAGCAACACGTTCAACGACACCATTGTATTGAAAGATCTGAGTGTAGAAGGCAAGCACGTTGGCGCATTGGTGCACTTCAAATCCAGTGTGCGCACTGTGAATGTGAAACTGGCTTCCTCGTTCATCAGCCCCGAGCAGGCTGAACTGAATTTGCAACGCGAAATAGGTGCTGATGCGTTTGATGCCACCAAAGAGAAAGCCCGCCAAGCTTGGGAGAAAATCTTGAGCCGGGTACAAGTACAAGGTGGAGCGGAAACGGACAAGATGAATTTTTATACCGCCTTGTACCGCGTGATGCTTTTCCCCCGCAAGTTTTTTGAATACGATGCCAAAGGACAAATCGTGCATTACAGTCCGTACAATGGGCAGGTTTTGCCGGGCTATATGTTTACCGACAATGGTTTTTGGGATACCTTCCGGGCAGTTTTTCCTTTGTTTTCAGTACTTTTCCCAGAACTCGATGGGCAAATTATGCAGGGTTTGGTCAATACCTACAAAGAAAGTGGCTGGCTGCCTGAATGGGCCAGCCCTGGCCACCGCGATTGCATGATTGGCTCCAATTCAGCCTCGCTGATCACCGAGGCCTGGCTCAAAGGCATCCGAGGATTCGACATCGAGACCTTGTACTCCGCCATGGTCAAAAACAGTGGGGGAGTTGGCCCGGTGGCTTCGGTAGGACGGCTAGGTGCCGACTATTACAATCGCCTGGGTTATGTGCCTTACAACGTAGGCATCAACGAAAATGCCGCCCGCACCCTTGAGTATGCTTATGCGGATTATTGCATCTGGCAATTGGGACTAAAACTGGGCAAACCCGAAGCGGCTACTTTTGCCAAGCGTGCTCAAAACTGGCGCAACGTGTTCGACAAGTCCAGTAACTTTATGCGTGGCAAAAACGAAGACGGCAGCTGGCAATCGCCCTTCCGACCCGACAAATGGGGCGATGCGTTTACAGAAGGTTCTTCCTGGCATTACACCTGGTCGGTGTTTCAAGATCCAGTTGGCTTGGCCAATGCGATGGGTGGAAAACCAAAAATGGCGACGAAGCTCGATTCCATTTTCAGCTCTGCCCCTACTTTTGATTACTCTTATTACGGTTTCCCCATCCACGAAATCACGGAAATGCTCATCATGGGTATGGGACAATATGCCCATGGCAACCAACCAATTCAGCACGCTGTGTACCTCTACAACTGGGTAGGGCAACCCTGGAAAGCACAAATGCGCGCCCGCGACATCATGAAAAAGCTCTATCAGCCTACTCCAGATGGACTTTGTGGCGATGAAGACAATGGCCAAACCTCGGCCTGGCTGGTCTTTTCGGGAATGGGTTTTTACCCGGTTTGTCCGGCAGCAGGGGAATACGCACTGGGCAGTCCACTGTTTCAAAAAATCACCCTAAAGCTGGAGAATGACAAGACCTTCACCATCGAGGCACCAAATAACTCGGATCAAAACGTGTACATCCAAAATGCCAAACTGAATCAGCAGCCTTTCAGCAAAAACTTCCTGAGCCATCAGCAAATCATGCAGGGCGGAACGCTGCAATTGATCATGGGCGCAAAACCAAACCTGGCAAGAGGCGTGGGCGCAAAGGATGTGCCGTATTCGATGAGTAGGGAGTGAGGGGATGGAATTGGGGTTCAGCAGGTCAGGTTCTGGGCTTGCTTTAGACGCTTATTGCTGAAATCCAATTCGAATCAATCGCTACAAGCCACTATGAGTTTTTCTACCCAGGCGCGGAAACGGGGGCATTTTTCGAGGATGGTGTGGATGCCGATTTCCAGGGCGATCAAATTGCCCTCAAATACTTTATTATAAGTCATACCCTGCGCTTCTAAGATTCTTTTGATTCTTTTTGAAGGAGCGGTGTTTGGGTGACTGTTGATTTCTTCGGGGTTGTCGTATTCGTCGATGATGGCTTGGGTTGCACGGGTGATATGAGGATTTACCCCATCATAAATGGATGAAAAACCCCGAGTGCTTGAAAACAACAAGGCTTCAAATTCAAATTTCTGGATGTAGGGGATAAAATTGGGATGATTGAAGTCCTTTGTTAAGCCGTTTTCTAGAATTTCGATTTTTTGATCTGCTTTGACTGCTTGGGTCATCAGCTCATAATCGGGCATAGAGGTAGGAATCCGAAAAAAATCAACAAAAGTCGAAACGACTACGTTCGATTCTTTCAAAATTCTGGTCACATCATTTTTGAGGTGTTGGTAATTGACCAAACCACCTTTGTGGCCCTGGCTGGTTTGGATTCTGAGCCCAGCTACATCAAAGATTTGTTTTTCGAACAGATATGGACGAAGGATTTCATTGACAAAAGTTTCTTCCGTACCTCCTTCGGTAACGATTCGAAGTCGTTTCATGGTTTACCACCAATTAAACCCTTAAACCAAATCTCGCCCAGGCCGTATTCATCAAGCCAATCTTGCAATTGGATATGTTGTATCTCGTCCGCCCGAGTAAAGATGGATTGGCGCTTTTCACGATCTCTATCTACCACTATAATGTCCTCAGGCTCAAAATTATTGACAAGTTGGATCGATTGGGTAGCCAAAATAACTTGACTCTTTGCAGAAACCTTGCGTACCAATCCTGCCAATTTTTCTATAGCAGAAGGATGTAAGCCCAGCTCTGGCTCGTCAATAATGATGATTTTAGGTGGCTCCGGTTGAAGCATTAATGTGGTTAGCGCTATAAATCGCAGGGTACCATCTGAAAGGTTGTGCGCATTTTGATACCTGTCATGCCCCACTTCTTGCCACTCTAACTGAATGTATTCGCCATTAAGCCGGTCTGGTTTTAAAATGAACTTTTCGAAAAAAGGCGCAATCGAATGAACTACCTTTTCAATCAATGATAAAATTTTGGGATGCCTTTCTTGTAAAAAATAAAGAAAAGCTGGAAGATTACTGCCATCTTCACGCAGAAAGACATTGTCGTGGAGCCTGGCTGTTTTTTTTAGCGGAGAACTAAAAGAGGTATCATGAAAATGATAGACGTAAAAATCATTGAAGTGTTTGACTGTGATTTTGTATACTTTTTCATCTTCTCTTAGTAAATGTACACTTTGACCAGTATTGTTGAAACTAGTATAACTGTCACTTACCAGTTCTTGTCCTTCTCTTTTGACATTTAAGTTATCGCTTGATTCAAAATTAACTTTGGCTAATGCTAAATTTCGATGATCTGGTGTTAACCTCAATTCGTAGCGATGGGATGGCTTGCCAAGTTCCTCTGAAAATACAATTTGCCCTTGAATGAATGGTTCCCCTTCATGGCCAAAATAAACGAGGTTGTCCATGTAACCATTTTCAGCTACATAGGTATTGAGGGTATCATTTTGCAGGTTTTTCAAGAGCTTAAAAAAAGAAATGAAATTACTTTTGCCTACGCCATTGGCTCCGATCAGTACGTTGATTGGTTTTAAATCTAGCTCTAGCTCCTTTATCGACTTAAAGTTATATATTTCAATGTGCTCGATCATTAAACCTGTGTTTTAATGTTATCAATACTCCCTTATTTGTTTTTGCCAAGCCTTTGGATCCTCAATTTTACTGAACATTGGTAACTGCTTCATTTGATCGAACAATGCCAATAGCTTTTCCTTTTGAGATAACTTTTCTACAGTTTTCTCAACCAAAACAATGATCCTTACTTGAGCATTGTCGTATTCGGAGTACTCCCTCGGCAGATGAATTACCCCTTGCTCAATTGTGCCTGAAAATTCTAGTGCAACCATATCTGCTTAGTTCTGTAACTTGCAAAAATGCAAAAACAAATATCCACATTTTTTCCCAATCAAGCAATCTAAGTCCCTCACGCCGTCTTCCGATAATTCCAAATCGCCCAGCTGTTAAAAAACAGTGCAAAGCCCGTCATAGCCAGAAAATGGTACTTGATGTCGTTGAAGCTACTGCCCTTCAACACCACCATGCGCACCACCTCGATGAAGTGCGTCACCGGATTCAGTCTGGCGATCATAATGGCCCAATTGGGCATGCTGTCGACGGGGGTAAACAAGCCGCTCATCAGCATGAAGATCATCATGAAGAAAAAGGCGATGGACATGGCTTGTTGCTGGGTTTCGGAATAGGTGGAGATCAGCAGTCCGATGCCGAGTACTGCAATCAGAAAAAGAAACAAAAAGGAGTACAGCAGCGGGATACTGCCAAGCGGGTGGATGCCGTATACCAAACCCGCGATGACAAACAAACCTACCGAAAAAAGGAACACCCCAATGACCCAAAAGGGAATGAGCTTGCCCAGAATGAAGTGGATTTTCTTGATGGGCGTCACGTTGATTTGCTCAATGGTGCCGACCTCTTTTTCCTTCACAATGTTCAAAGAGCACATGTATACGCCGATCATGGTCACGAGGGTACACAAAATACCGGGTACCATGAAGAACGGATAATTTAGGTAGGGATTGAAGCGATTGATGGAGGGCACTTCGATGTTTGGGACAGGATTCATGCGCGGGTTCGCCGTCATTTCCAGTCGAATATCCGCATTGTAACCTGCAATGATCCTGCTCAGGTACGAACTGCCCACCATCGCTTTGGTGCCGTTGATGGCGTTTACCGCGATGAAGAGTTTTTGCTCGTTTTCTTTGACCAAATTGCGCTCAAAGCCAAGTGGAATTTCCAGAATCAAGTCGGATTTGTCTTTTTCAAATTGCTGAAAAGCAGCATTGAATGAGGTGCCGTAATCGCTGATCACAAAATAACCTGAAGAGCTGATTTTGGACACCAATTGCCGGGAATAGGCAGAATGATCGTGATCTACGATGGATATGTTGATGTTTTTGATCTCGTAATCGGCGGCCAGGGGCATGATCAGCAACTGAATCATCGGCGCGATGAAGATCACTGGCAACAAGGCCCGGTTTCTGAAAATCTGGCGAAACTCTTTTTGCAACAAAAATCTTAAAGTTCTCATCCGAGGCGAATTTTGAATTTATTGATGCTCACCGTGAGCAAAAACACGGTCATGCCAAGCAAAATCAAGGTCTCTTTCCAAATGGCACCAATGCCCAAACCTTTGATCATGATCGATTTTACGATGATGTAATACCACTTTGAAGGCACTACGTTGGCAATGATTTGCAGGGGCAAGGGCATATTCTCCAGCGGAAACATAAACCCGGTAAACAACAGCACTGGAATCAGCATGCCCATCAGTGAAATGAGCATGGCCTGTTGCTGTGATTGCGCAGAGTTGGAAATGAGCAGGCCCAAGGAAAGCGCAGTGAGAATGAGCAGTGAGCTTTCAAAAAACAGCAAGCCGATGCTGCCATTGATGGGCATTTTTAGCAAAAAAACACTCAAAAGCAAAATCACTGAAAGGTTGACAATCGACAAAAACAGGTAGGGCACTGCCTTGGAAATGACCACCATCAGCGGGTGCATGGGCGAAACCAGCAGCACTTCCATGGTCCCTTTTTCCTTTTCCTTTACGATCGAGACCGAAGTCATCAGCACACAAACCAGGAGCAAAACCAGGGCCATTACCCCCGGCACAAAATTGGTGGTGCCTTTGAGTTCGGGGTTGTAAATCATCCTGATTTCGGTGTTGATTTGTTGTGGCAGATCATTGAAGGGCGTGATCTCTTTTTGGTAATCCATGACGATGTTGGTGATGTAATTCGTCAGGGTATTGGCCGTATTGGGGTCGGAAGCATCGGCGATGACTTGAATTTGCGCTTTGTGGAGGTGCAGCAAGTCGTCGTTGAAGTGGTTGGGAATCACGACCACCAGTTTGACGTTGCCCTCCTTGAAGGCTTGCTCAATTTGACGAGGATCGAACAAGAATTTTTTGATTTCAAAATTCTTGCTGGCTTCAATCTTGTCGATGATGCGCTGGGACGCCGGGTCCTGGGCAAAATCACAAATGACAATTTTGGAGTTTTTGATCTCATTGCTCAACGCAAAACCAAAAAGCAAAATCAGCATGATGGGCATCCCAAACAGCATCAGCATGGACTTGGGGTCGCGGAAAACGTGGTAGAATTCCTTGATGACGAAGGCGAAGAATTGTCTCATGGTTAATCTGCTTTTCTTTTTGCACCCCGTGCCAGTTCAAAAAATACTGCATCCATTGTATCGGCAGAAAACTGTTGTTTGAGCTTCGTCGGGGTATCTAGGGCTTTGATATAACCGTCTACCATCATCGAGACGCGGTTGCAGTATTCGGCCTCGTCCATGTAGTGGGTAGTGACAAAAATGGTAATGCCCCGGTCGGAAGCGTCGTAAATCAAGTCCCAAAACTGCCGGCGGGTAACGGGGTCAACGCCTCCCGTGGGTTCATCCAGGAACACAATTTTAGGTTCGTGAAAAATGGCCACGGAAAAAGCCAGTTTTTGCTTCCAGCCCAGTGGCAGTGAACCAACCAGTTTGCCCCGCTCTTTTTCCATGCCCAGCTGTTGAATCAATTCATTGCTTTTGGACTTGATTTTTTGATCGGATAGGCCATAAATGCCGCCAAAAAACCGGATGTTTTCCTGCACGGTCAAGTCCTCATAAAGGGAGAACTTTTGACTCATGTAGCCAATGTTTGCCTTGATCTTTTCGGTTTCCTTGTACACATCAAAGCCAGCGATGGTCGCTTTTCCGGATGAGGGGATGGACAAACCGCAGAGCATCCGCATGGCCGTAGTTTTGCCCGCTCCATTGGCACCCAGGAACCCAAAAATCTCACCTTCGTACACGTCAAAAGTGATTTCATTGGTGGCCACAAAATCGCCAAAGCGCTTGGTGAGTTTATCGGTAGAAATGACGATGTTCCTATTCATGCTGATCGAGTAATTTGATGAAACAATCTTCGATGGTCGCAGGCGTTGCCTTGAATTCGATGTACTCGTGGTTTTTGCTGTTCAAATCCGCTATCAGTTTTTTTTGTATCTCGTAATCATCTTCCTCTCGAAAAGTGATGTGGTGAAATTCGCCAAAGGAATTGCAACTGTCGATGTAGTCCAGTTGGCGAATGTCGCGCAACAACTGGCTCATGCGCTCGGATTTGATGGCGTAGAGGTTTTTGGGAAACTGTGCCACGACCTGAGCGGGGGTATCAATCGACAAAATTTTTCCATCCTGAATCAGCGCGATGCGCTCGCACAAAGTAGCCTCGTCCATGTAGGGCGTAGAGACCAAAATGGTGATACCCTGCTCCTTGAGACGCTTGAGCATTTCCCAAAACTCCTTGCGCGAAACGGTATCTACCCCCGTGGTTGGTTCATCCAAAAACAACACCGTTGGCCGATGAATCAAGGCACAACAAAGCGCCAGTTTCTGCTTCATCCCTCCCGAAAGCTTCCCGGCGCGGCGGGTTTTGAAAGGTTCGATT
Source organism: Haliscomenobacter sp. (assembly GCF_040403615.1). NCBI lineage: Bacteria > Pseudomonadati > Bacteroidota > Saprospiria > Saprospirales > Haliscomenobacteraceae > Haliscomenobacter > Haliscomenobacter sp. The sequence goes on from NZ_JBBAKG010000014.1 coordinate 23,610, forward strand.
TGCACATAAATGTCCTTGATCAGGTCGTAATTTTCGGCAACGCTGGTATTAAAAACAGTAGCAAAAAAATTGAGGTTTTCTTCCACCGTCAAGTCCTGGTACAAGGAAAACTTGCCCGGCATATACCCTACCCGCTGGCGGATGGCCTTCCAGTCTTTCACTACATCCAGGCCATTGACCGATGCCGAACCTGCGTCGGGCAACAACAGTGTGGTGAGGACGCGGAAGATGCTGGTTTTGCCCGCCCCATCGGGGCCGATCAGGCCAAAGAGTTCGCCTTTTTCAACTTCAAACGACACATCCGTTACCGCTTTGACTTCGCCTTTGTTGTAGGTTTTGCTGATGTGGTTCAATACGACGTCGGCCATGGTTATTGAAATTTGATTTCGCCATACATTCCGATTTTATAGGTGCCGTCGTTGGTCACTTTCACTTTGATGGCGTACACCATATTGGCGCGTTCGTCTTTGGTCTGGATGGTTTTGGGGGTAAATTCTGCTTTGTCGTTGATCCAGGTGATTTGCCCGGTGGTTTCTGTGAAGCCCCCTTTGCCATCGTCGGTGAGGACTTTCACCTTTTGGTTCAGCTTGATCAAGGGCAACTGATTGCCGGTGATGTAAGCGCGCAGAATGAGCACGGAGAGGTCGGCAATTTTGTACAAAGCCTTGCCCATGCTGGCAAATTCTCCGGCGGAGGCGTACTTGGTCAGCACCGTTCCGGCAACGATGTTTTTGATCTGCCCGCGACCAATTTGTTCGTCCAGGATGCTGATCCGCTTTTGCATTGGCGTCACTTCGCTGAGCACGCCCCGGTTTTGGATGCTGACGTTTTCTTTGGCGGCGGCGATTTGTTCATTGAGCACGCCAATTTGGTCTTGCGCAGCAGCGATTTGTTTTTCCAGAATAGATTTTTGCCCCAGCAGGTCATCCAGTTGTTTGGGAGTGGCGGCATCGGCTTTGACCAGGTTTTGGGTTCTAGCCACTTCCTTGTTCAACACTTCCAACTGCTGATTCAGCACCTGGATTTGGGCTTTTTGGGTTTTGATTTGGCTTTGCAGAATATTGACCTGGGGTGCAGAATTGTTTACTTTTTGGCCAATGGCATTAACGGAGGCCTGGGTCTGTTCTTTTTGCACATTGAGCGCTGCTACATCGATTTGTCCGATGACTATATTGCTTTCCAACTGTTGGCCTTCTTCAATGTTCAGGCTCAAAATTTTTCCGGTTTGTTCGGCAGATACAATCACCTCTTCGGCTTCAAATGCACCGGATGCGTCAAAGGTGTTTTGGTCTTTGTTGCAGGCGACAAGGGAAATGAAAAGGCAGCCAAGTATGCCGATTTTTGATAAATTACTCATTGTCTTTTGGTTAAAAGTTAAGGTATTAGTTGCCTGTAGTGGTTTGGTAGTTGTACTGGGCCATCAGCAACTGAATTTGATGCAAAAGCAAACCCTGCTTGGCCTGGTCTTCGGCATTCAAATAGGTGATATAATCGTTGCTGGTCACGGTGCCAAAATCCAGTTGGTTTTTGGCGGTGTTTTTGATGCTTTCACGCAATTGGATGATCTCGCTGTCGGAAGCAATCAGTTCCTGCAATTTGCTCAACTCCGCGTTTTGTTGCTTGAGGTTGAGGTTGGTGTTGAACAAGAAGGTTTCTTGTTGCAGACCGATGATGTCTTGGTTAATCGACAGGATTTTCCGTTCATTTTTGGCCGTATAATAGCCCGAAAGGTTCCAATTCAGCCGCAGGCCTCCGATGTAATACAAATCGAAGGCATTGTTGAGCACATTCAGCGCAGGTTTGCCGTAGCCACCTTGCAGGAATAAGCTGGCGCGAGGCAGGTTTTTGGCGGTGATGAGCTTGTTTTGTACCTCAAACGTTCGTTGTTGCGCGCTGTACAAACGCAATTCGAGCCGATTGATGGTAGATGTTACCGTCAACACCGCTGGTTTTTCAAGCACCACATTGTCGTCCAGTTGCTGATGGATGAACAAGGAAAGCATGTCCAGGTAGCCTTTTCGGGCAGCTTTGAGCTCAATAATCCGCTGATTGGCCTTGAGCAGTTCTGCTTTGAGGGCGTTGGCGCTGCTTTTGAGGGCGGTGCCATTGGTGATGGCAGCATTGGTTTTGTCGATCCCCAGTTGGATGTCTTTTTTGAGCAACTCGGTTTGCTGGATTTGCGCATCGACCAGGATGATTCCAAAAAAAAGCTGATTGATCCTTTCCTTGATCTTGAACAGCTCCACCTCTATCTTCTGGCCTTCCACCTCAGCATTCGATTTGATCAGTTCTTTTTGGTATTTGACCGTAAATAGGTCGGTGAGGGGCTGGGCCACCTCGGCGTACAATTTGTACTGGTCTTTGCTCAAGGTTGGAATCTCCAGATTGGGCAAGGAAATCGGAATCTTGGTCACCTCCGACTGGTAGGTGCCTTGTCCGGCTAGATTGAGCTGGGGCAAGGTTCCTTTGGCGGCATTTTCGAGCGAGTAGTCCCTTGATTTTTCGATCAGGGCGTATTGTTTCAGCAGCGGATAGTTTCGCTTGGCCATGGCGTAGCAACTGTCCACGGACAATTTACCCGTTTGGGTAAATGCTGGGTAAAAAATAAGGGCACTCAAGCCCAATAGGAGTATCCTGTACATAGAGATCAGGGTTTTTCGAATGAGGAATTTTTTGAGTGACGGGTGACGAATCCCGAGCTCCGGCACTTCGGCTTCACTTCGACTTCGCTCAGTGAGCAACTCAGTGACTGGAGCTCGGGATTCGTCATTCGTCACTCGAAAAACTCGATATTCCATTCACGGTTTTAAAGCATTTTTTACAAAATCAATGATTTCGCTTTTCCGGGTATGCATGAGCATCATGAAACTTTGATCATCGATGCCGATTACTTTTTGAAACAAGGGTCGGGCAATAAAAGGAAATACACACATCGACATGACGTTCAAAATCAGGTGCACCGGATTGATTTCCCTGATTTTGCCTTCCTGGATTTCCTTCGAAATCTGCATCATCAGTGGAATCGGATTGGGGCGACTGGGTTTGCTCATGATTTCCTCTACAAAAGCATGGGTATTGGTGTGCAATTCGTTGACTACAAATCCTGGTAAATTGGGATTGTTCAGCAGCATGTCGAAGTACACATCGACTACCAATTCCATTTTATGCGAGATCGAATCTTCGCTTTCGAAGATGACATTCAATTGTGAAGTTACTTTCAAAAAAGCTTCTTCAAAGATGGCCTTGAAGAGTTTTTCCTTACTCTTGCCTTTGAAGTAATACTGCAAAAGACCTTTGTTGACACCCGCCCGCTCGGCAATTTCCTGCGTGCGGGTGGCGGCGTAGCCTTTTTGGGTAAAAACTTCTTTGGCGGCTTGGATGATCTTTTCCTCGGTACTCAGTTCCTTCATGACACAAGTTTACCCAATTGGGTAATTTTGGACAAAAATAGGCGAGATGTATGAATATGTCAAGAGGTGGGCATTTTTTTTCAATGCATAGAATCAATCACAAGAATTCTATAGGTTTTTCTATAAAAACCCTTCACCAATTCCTGCATTCACTACCTCCCCAACACCAGCACTTTTTCTCCATTCCAGACCAGCACCCAATTGGGCAAACCCGCAATCAATTGGACTTTGGGGGGCAGGCCTTTTAATGCGCTTGGATCCAATCCAATTTGTGTGCTTATGTAATATTCTCCCTGTTGTCGGTACAACAAGTATTGGTCAAAATTTTGCAATTGCTCAATGCCCTGGATAGGGATGAAATTTTTGAATTGGCCGAAAAAGTCGAACACCAGTACGCCTTGATCCGGGTCAACCAGGTAAATACCTTTCTCATTGGTGACCATTTGGTTGGGGACAAACCTGCGCCCCAACAGCAGGCTCAAATCCTGGCTGGTATGCTTAATGGTACCTTGTCGATCAATTTGGTTGATGGTATTGAGCGCTCCATCATAAATCCAGATCTGCCGATCACGCCCAACCGCAACAAGTGTTGGGAAGGGAAATTCTTCGGTTTTGAGGCGCACATCGGCAGTGAGGTTGAGGGTACGGTCTAAAAACAGGATGGTTTGATAGTCGGGATAAAACAGCACCAGGTCAAAAGGGTCGCTGGCGTCTACCTTGCTCAAGCGGCCAAGGTAGCGGTTGCTGAATTCGAAGAGGACTTTCCCGGATTCGGTGCATTTGCGCAGCACCTGATTGGGTGTAATCAGGTAAATTTGTTTCAGTTTATCGCTCGTGAAGGATTGCACCTCAGCATCAAAACTTTGGACAATCCGCAGCGTATCTTGCCCCCATACAGGTTGCAGAATTGTGGCAAAAACAAGTATCCCCAAACCAACCCAGGTCTTAATGTTGGCCATATATTTTTCCCTCGGGATTTTCAAAAAACCGGAGTTCCAAATCTTCTCCATCAAATACACCATATGAATTATTGAACAACCATTCTCCCAAATTGACATAACGACTTTTGCCGTTGTTTAGCACACAATCGATGGGCAAATGCCGATGACCAAAAACGTAATAATCAGCTGGTTGCCATTCCAATTGTTCATTGGCATAAATGAGCAACCACTCTTTGTCTGCTCCCAAAAATTGTTCTTCGGGTGGATTGGCGCTGCGGCTGCGACCCGACCAAAACTGTGCCACCCCCACCCCGAAGTTGGGGTGCACGCGGGCAAACAGCCACTGAAAAAAAGGACTGGCAAAAATGTGTTTCAGCATTTTATACCCATGATCGCCGGGTCCTAATCCATCACCGTGACCAATCAGGAAAGTTTTGCCGTTGAATTCGCGCAAGACAGGCTTGCGGTGGATGGGAATGCCAAATTCTTCCTCAAAGTACCGAAACATCCACATGTCGTGGTTGCCGGTAAAAAAATGGATGGGAATGCCCGCATCGCGCAGTTCGGCGAGTTTGCCCAGAAACCGAGTATACCCTTTGGGAACCACCGCTTTGTATTCAAACCAAAAATCGAACAAATCTCCTACCAGGAAAATTTCCTGGGCGTCTTTACGGATCTCTTCCAGCCAACGCACAATTTGCAACTCGCGTTCCCGGCTGGAATATTTACCGGGTACACCCAAATGAAAATCGGAGGCGAAATAAATTTTTGACATACCTTTTGTGGTTGTAATAATTGGCCGCGTGATTATTTCCCATTTTTATTTCCCATTTTTGCTGTCTACTAAAATCACCAATAGATGAATTTGAACCTTCAGGGCAAAAATGCCCTCATCGGCGGAAGCAGCAAAGGAATTGGCAAAGCCATTGCTATTGAATTGGCCAAGCTGGGAGCAAATGTAACAATTATGGCGCGCTCTGCCGAATTGCTGGCCGAAGTCGTGCAAGAATTGGACCAAAATCATCCGGGGCAACAACACGATTTTTTGGTGGTGGATTTCAACGATCGGGCTGAGTTGCACCAGCGCGTGGTGGGTCTGCTTACGGTCAAACCAATCCACATTTTGATCAACAATACCGGTGGCCCCAACGGTGGGCCCATTTTGGATGCCCAACCGGAGCAATTTCTGCAAGCTTTTCAAAATCACCTGCTGTGCAATCACCTGCTTGCCCAATTGGTTATTCCCAAAATGAAGGCTGCAGGATTTGGCCGGATTGTAAACGTGGTCTCCACCTCGGTGCGCGTACCGCTCGACAATTTGGGGGTATCCAACACCACACGGGGCGCAGTAGCATCCTGGGCCAAAACCCTGGCCAATGAGGTTGCCAAAGATGGAATTACTGTAAATAACGTGCTGCCAGGGTTTACAGAAACCGAAAGGTTGGTGGAAGTGCTGGCAGGCTCGGCTCAACGCAAAGGCATTGCCTTGGAACAAGAACTGCAACAAGCCAGGGAAACCATTCCAGCCGGACGCTTTGGTACTGCCGAAGAAATAGCCAGTGTAGCTGCATTTTTGTGTACCCCAGCCGCTGCGTACGTTACAGGCACGAGTATCCTGGTAGATGGAGGCAGAACGCGCAGTATTTGATCAGCTGTGAGCTTTGAGCTGTGAGCTATCAGCTATCAGCAAGCATCGCCCTGGCTGATGGCTGATAGCTGATGGCTCACAGCTGATCACTTTAATACCCTTGAGTCGGTATTTTTTCTAATATCATGCAAAATAATAGATACAACCAGAAAGGTTTTTTATCTTTGTGAGAATTGTTTACTCTCCTAGCTTTTGTATTATAGTCTTGCACAGGATTCATGCTCATGAAAAGGCCAGTCGACCCAAAGATCGCCTCTTAAACCTAACTATATTTTGTCATTTTTATACAATCATAATACCCATGATTCGGCTATTTTTATCCGTGCTACTAACAGGTTGTTACTTCCTTGCGACAGCGCAAACTGCTCGCATCATCAACCAAACAGAATCTTCCTACCTGCTTTTTGAAGCAGAAGCTTTTGCTGACAATCAAGCAAGTGGACAAGGCCAAACGGCCAATTGGGAGATCAAACAAGATGGAAAAGTGAAAGGCGTAAGTACTACTGCCGATCGCAACTTTCCCAATCAAGATTACAATGCCGCCAAGCTGGTATACCATATCCAGGTAACCAACGCTGGCAATTACACTTTGTACTTTAGCCGCAAACTTTATACCTCCACCGCAAGTTTCGTATTGCCTAAAATCAACGAGGCTGCTGCAAACAACATTCGCCGCCGGGTGAGTTGTTCCGGTGGCCCAGATGCGGATTATACCTGGCAGAATTCACGCCGTACTTTCTTTTTTGCGGCCAATACGGTTTATACCGTGGTTTTGCTGCCAGAGGCAACCAAAGGTTTGACCATTGACAAGCTGCTGTTTCACCGGGATGAAACCCTGGAACCGGTTTCTTTGGCCAAAGCAATTTTGAAAACGACTGCTCCAAGCAATGAATCCATCAAGGGTTTGCTGGCTTATAACCTTCCAGAAGCAGGCCAGGGCAAAGCTTTTAACCTTGATGTAACCAAATCTACCGGGGCAAAAGCAGTTACCAATCCAGCCACAGCCAAGGGCTATTTCCCCTACTCTGGTAAATCGTTTATCGAATTGGAGCGCGTAAATGGCAAAGCCCGTTTGGTGATGTCGCCGCTCAATTATTCTACCTGCTTCATGTTCTTTGGCGATCTGGCCTTGAACCTCAAATTGATGTCGCCTAGTGAATTTGTGAGTCCTTTGGATACCGTAAAAATTTGGGCAGAGTTGGAAGGATTGTCTACACAGAAAATCCAACTGGCCGAGTTTACTGGATTGAACATGACTTACCAGGGCATTGAAGCCAAAGCGCCAAACAGTCCTGCTTTTTACAACAAGATTACCTACATCGTAGAGTTTTCTGGTGAAGGCGATGAAAAACTTTGGATCGACGACATGTCTGTCCAGTTTCAAAGCACGTCATTCAATTTCCTGATTCCACCTGCTGATTTGTCCATTGTTGAAGACACCATCATCCTTGGTGCTCCATTTTATACCTTTTCAATCCGCGGGAACCTTACCGATACGATGGTCAAAAACTCTACTTTCTACTGGAGTTTCAAAGGATTAAAAGATACCATTGTCAAATCAAAAGACACCTTGCGGTATGTATTCCCACGCAGTGGCTTCTACGATTTGACCTTGACGCTGCGTTCTCGTGCCTTTATCGATCCAAGTTGTGACAGTGTGACTACAGTGGTTTCCAAGACGGTCTTTGTACCTACCTTTGATCCCAAGAAGTTGCTTCCTCCCAAGAAAGATACGGTCATTGTAGTTACGCCACCAAAAGATACCACCAAAACCAATCCACCCAAGGATACAACCAAAACTGGTGGCGGCACAACGCCTCCTAAGGATACAATCAAAACCGGTCCCAAAGATACTGTAGTGATTGGCGGCCCCAAAGACACCACGGGCGTTGGAGGTGGCACAACACCTCCAAAAGACACTATCAAAACTGGTGGCGGTGGCACAACTACTCCTCCAAAGGACACCACCAAAACCGGCACTGGCGGTGGCACAACACCACCTAAGGATACGATCAAAACTGGCGGCGGCGGTACTACTCCACCCAAAGACACTACTGGTGTAGGTGGTGGCGGTACAGGAACCCCTCCAATTGATGTCACACTCGACGTTCCTCCTGTTGGGCTGAAGGTGTATCCGAATCCCACTACAGACCTGTTGATCATCCAGACCGATAATCTGGTCAAGGTTAATTATGATTTGACCAACTCACGTGGGCAAACGCTGTACAAGGGTCAATTTGTACAACAAATCTTGCTTTCGATCGGATCACAACCAGCAGGCTTCTACTTCTTGCGACTTGCAGATGCCAAGGGAGTCCAAATCGGTGCGGTACAGAAGATCATCAAACGATAACCCTTCTGAAAAGGGAAAGCCCTAAAGTCAAAAGCCTCCTTCCTCAAATTGAGTGAAGGAGGCTTTTTTTTTTGAATTGAGCAGATAGGCGGCTTTTGAGGAGCAGCAATCCCCAGGTTATGATTGCAACATTAAATGGGCAAATCTGGAATAGGCGAACTGAAGGAGTACAGCAATAAATCATGGGTAGTGATCAACCCAACCAGCCTATCGTCTTCTACCACAGGAATGGCGTGGAATTGATTGGCCAAAAAGATATCTGCTGCTAGTCCAATGGTATCTTCAGGTTCCAGACTGAGGGGGTGATCGGTCATCAAGTCTTTGGCCTTAAGCACCTCGTATTCTTTTTCAGACCAGGTACGACCAGTTGTTTCCAAAGAGAAGATGTAGGCAACCTTATAGAAATCTTGTTTGCTGATGATGCCCAAAAGTTTATCATCGCCTTCTACGACGGGCAGATGGTGAAACTCGTGCTGTTCAAAAATGTCTTTTATGGCGCGTGCGGTGGTTTGTGGTTCTACAGTCACCAACCTTGTCGACATTACCTCACTGATGGGTCGATTCGGATTCATAGTTGTATTGGATTTTGCACTTCGCGGTATTGTAGCAACTCATTGAATGCAGTACACAATTCCTCTACGGTAGGTACAATTTTTTGGAAAATCACTTTTCCATCCAACAAAATGGCAGGGATACCTGAAATACCATACTTTAAAATTTGACTAACATCGCTCACTTCCAGAACAGTTGCATCCAGTTCCAAGTATTCCAAAGCGGCCGTAAGATTGGCTTTTAGTGCCCGGTCTTTTAACGAGCCTATTCCTAAAAGTGTGATATGGGCTTTGTTTTCTTTTTCCATTGCTTACTTGTTCTTTATGGTTGTGCCTGGCACATAATAAATACGACCCATGCAAGATCAAGGTTCTCTTTTTTTTTTGGAATGACATTTGTCACCTCATTTGCTGACTTATTAAATCATTAACGATAGAATACTTATCTTACCTTCATGGCACAAAATTATCATTGCCTTGGACTGGATGATCGCACACCAACACGACTCTGAGGCCGCACTGCGCCTAAAAGCCATTATCAAAACGGCTACCGATGGCATCATCATCATCGATGACACTGGCATTATTGAGCTCGTCAATGAGGCTGCTGGGCGTTTATTTGGTTACGAAGAGTTAGAATTGGTAGGCCAAAACATCAACGTATTGATGCCCAATCCCCACCACGATGCTCACGACTCTTACATTCAAAATTACATCCAAACCGGAATCCGCAAAATCATCGGCATTGGTCGCGATGTAATGGGGCTGCGAAAAAATGGAGACACGTTTCCGCTAAGGCTAAGCATCAGCGAAGTACAGCTTCCGGAGCGGGTGGTTTTCACGGGTATCCTGCACGATTTAACGGCTCAGAAAGCTGCCGAAGCTCAAATAAAAGCACTCAATCAACACCTGGAAGAGGAAGTCAACCGCCGTACCGAGGAATTGGCCGCAACCATCAATCAATTGCTCAACAGCAACACCAAGCTGGAGTTCGAAATCCAGGAACGCAAAGTAGCCGAGGCCACGCTGCGCAAAAACGAACTCGACTTGCGCAAAGCCATCGAGAAAGAACGCGAACTGAATACCTTGAAATCCCGGTTCGTTTCTATGGCTTCTCACGAATTTCGTACCCCACTCAGCACCATTCTTTCTTCGGCAGATTTGTTGGAAATGTATACTGCCGAAGAGCAACAAGACAAACGCCTGAAGCATACAACCCGCATCAAATCGGCAGTCAACAACCTGATCAGCATTCTGAATGATTTCCTTTCCTTAAGCAAACTGGAAGAAGGAAAAATTGAAATTTCTCCCGTTGAATTCAATCTGGAAGGCTTTTGTGAGGAGGTCATGGACGATGTACAAGCTTTACTCAAACCTGGACAGGTATTTCAGCATCACGGTTTGCGGTCAGATACCGTTATTTTTCTGGACAAAAAGATGTTGAAGAATATTCTGATCAATCTTTTTTCCAATGCCATCAAGTATTCTGAACCAGGCAAACCCATCGATTGCTTTGTGGAAATCAAAAACCATGAACTTTGGGTGAGTATTCAGGATCACGGCATCGGCATCCCGGAAGAAGAACAGCAACACTTGTTTACCCGTTTTTTCCGAGCCCACAATGCCGAAAACATCCCAGGCACCGGACTAGGGTTGAACATTGTGAAACGCTACATTGAATTGATGAACGGACGCATCAATTTTGAAAGTATCCTCGGCGAAGGAACCACCTTTCACGTCCACATTCCCTTACCATAAAAACACCAAAAGATGAATAAGCAAAGAATTCTAATCATCGAAGACAACCAGGAAGTTCGGGAAAATCTGGAAGAAATTCTTGAACTTTCTGGCTACGTGGTGCTACTGGCCGAGGATGGCACAGTAGGCGTTGAAGTTGCCCAAAAAAACAGCCCTGATCTAATCCTTTGTGATGTAATGATGCCCAAGCTAGATGGCTTTGGTGTGTTGAATATCCTGGGAAAACGCCCCGAAACGGCTGCTATCCCTTTTGTTTTTTTAACCGCAAAAACCGAAAGGGTTGATTTCCGTCGTGGCATGAACCTGGGCGCAGATGATTACATCACCAAGCCATTTTTTAAAGACGAACTACTATCCGTTATCGAAACACGGCTCAAGAAAAGCGAACAATTGAAGAAGCAATTCGATCGTACCGAGCAGGGCATTACCGCCTTTATCAATGCTGCCAAAGGGTATGAAGAATTGAAAAAATTATCGGACAATCGCAAAGTCAAGCACTTCAAAAAACGCGACTTGCTGTACGAGGAAGGAGATTTTCCACGCTACCTCTACTTTGTCAAAAGTGGCAAAATCAAAGTGTTCAAGACCAACGAACACGGGAAAGAATACATCATCGACATTTTTACGGAAGGCGATTTCATCGGTTATGTTGATTTGATCAAAGAAAGTACCTACGACGATTCGGCAGCAGCTTTGGAAGATACCGAAGTGAGCCTCATCCCTAAAGAAGACTTCACGGCCCTACTCCTTGCCAACCGCGATGTTTCGTCTCAGTTGATCAAAATGCTGGCCAACAACATCGCCGAAAAAGAAGAACAACTCCTGCAATTGGCCTATAACTCAGTGCGCAAACGCGTAGCAGACGCCGTTTTGTTGCTGTCTGAAAAAGAAGGCAAAGACGAAATCAGCGTACTGCGCGACGACCTGGCGCGCATTGTAGGCACCGCCAAAGAGAGCGTAATCCGCATGCTGACCGAGTTCAAGCAAGATGGCTACATTGACATCAGCGACGGTTCGATTACCATTCGGGATCGGAAGAAGTTGACCAATATGCCTTCGTAACCTAAACGATTTCCAATACCAGCGCTCGAAGAGCAGGCAGTACATCTAATGCAAACCAGGTATTTTTACTCATCCAAATCCGATTTCTCGGCGAGGGATGAGGCAATACCAGGTATTGAGGAAGATAAGTTTGCCAATTTTGCACCGTTTCGGTAAGGTTTTTACCTGTAGCGTTTCTAAGGTAATGATTTTGAGCATACTGCCCGATCAATAAGGTCAGACGCAGATTGGGCATATTTGCCAATAGACTATCGTGCCAAAGTGGCGCGCACTCTGGTCGGGGTGGCAAATCACCCGATTTTCCAGCGCCAGGATAGCAAAAACCCATCGGCATCAACGCAAAAATTTTGGGGTCATAAAACTGACTTTTTTCTACCCCGAGCCACCTACGCAATGCATCTCCACTGGGGTCGTTCCAGGGAATGCCTGTTTCAAACACCCGCCTCCCTGGAGCCTGCCCAATGATCAGGATTTGACTTTCGCTGCTGGCTTGTACAATCGGACGGCATCCATGGGGCAAACTTGCGGCGCAAACGCGACAGTCGTGAATCTCGGTTAAGATGGACTCCATGATGGTGGTTTTCTTTAGTGCAGTTCAGTGCGGTTAATTATGACCAGGCACCTAAAATATAAAAGTACCCCGTTTCAAAGACAATCTCCGAAACAGAGATAGCGCGAGAAATAATCTTGCATTGCTCGCTCTAAGTCCTAAAAAAACAGAGATAGCGCGAGCAATAACAATTTTTCATCATTTAACCCTTCCAGAATAGCTCACAAAGGAAATGTGTTTGCTATCTGGCGACCAGGAAGGTGTATTGATCGTACCCTGTCCGCCGTACAAGAAAGCAATGGTTTTTGGGAAGCCGCCACCGACGGGCATCAGTTTCAAACTCACCACTTTACAAGCCGGGTGATCCGATGGATTAATGTCGTCGGGGAAAGAGATATAGGCGATCCATTTGCCATCTGGCGAGATGTGAGGAAACCAGTTGTTGTACTGATCAAAGGTCAGTTGCTCATGGGCGCTTCCGTCGGGTTTCATTCGCCAAAGCTGCATGGTGCCCGATTGGCTGCCGTTGTAATAAATCCATTGCCCATCTGGTGAGCCTTCGGGGCCGTCAACGTGGCCAAACTTGAAATTGGTGAGCTGCGTTTCTACCCCACTATCAATATTGGCTTTGAATACATGGTAGGGAGAATTTCTGGCCGTATCCCGGCGGGCTACGTAGTACACTTCCTTGTTGTTGGCCGACCAGCCGTGCAGATACGAAGGCGTTTTTTCGGTGACCATTTTGGGGGTTCCACCAGCCAAGGGCAATACATATACGGTTGAGCCTCCGCCAAATAAACCTTGTCGATGGTGACTGATGCCCAACATTTTTCCATTGAAAGAAATGACGTGGTCATTGTTGTTTCGGTCGGCAAAATCGGTATTTACCTTGGTTGGTGCTTCAGAGCCATCTACCGGGATCGTCCAAATCGAGCCCTTGCTGTTGAAGAGCAATTTTTTGCCATCGGGCATCCAATTGGGTGCTTCAAACTTGACCGGACTTTCATACACCACTTTGCGGGTGCCTGAAAATACGTTCAAAACCTCCAAACGACTGCCAAGGGTATCCGTACCCCCAAAGTTGAAACTGGCTGGCATGGGGCGGTCAATCCGCACATTCCAAATCCGTACTTCTTCTGCTACATCCGCATTGTGGGAACACACAAACAGGCCGACGTAAGGATTGTCACTCAAGTTTTCCATGGTTATCGATCCGTAAGATTGCAAAGGTTCGCCCCAATTGGCGATGCGCATGGTGTATTGATTGCCTTTGCGCTCCAGTTGAATAGTGCGTACTTTTCTTTTTGGAAAAAACTGTTCGTCCTGAGGGTCGCGCATGAAGGCGCCACGCAAAGAGCGCCACTGTGCGGTGGTAAGTCCATCGCCGCCGTGATGGGTTGCGGTAAAATGAGCAGCGTCATCTTGCAGGGATTCGCGCACCATCCAGCCAAATTTTCGGTGCACATCTACCCCAGCCTTGGGAAATTCAAAATCAGCGGTGGCAATGAAATCGCCTTTGATGCGGCTGGTCAGGTAATGAAATTCGTCGCGGTTGAACCAGAGGTTGTATCCAGCACCAGTGAGCGTGTATTCCTGGGTAGTTGGGTCGTAGATCGAGCTTCCAGCAATTTTGGGTTTGCCAACGTCAACAGCTTCATCAAAAATTCCGATTTTGGAGGATTGGGCAGGTAGCGTCAGCATGATGCAACAACAGATTAATGTTGAAAAAATGGACAATGATCGTTTCATGTCTAATGTTTTTGTTTGTTGATAGTGAACCAGGTAAGCAAATCTAAAGATTTTAGTTGGAAGGTATATCAAGAAAAAAGGATTGCCCAAAATAAGCAAGTGGATCAACCCATCCTGGTTGAATTTTGTATACTTTGAGCAGGTTTTTTAACCCATTTCCAAGTTTCTTTATCTATGCAAGGACACCACACCTACAGCCTAACCGTAACCTGGACCGGAAATACCGGCCAAGGCACCAGTGGCTACCGCCAATACGAGCGCAGCCATACCGTGTCCGTTGAAAACAAAGCCGATATTTTGGGCTCTTCTGACCCAGCTTTTCGGGGCGACAAAACCCGGCACAACCCCGAAGAACTCTTCGTGGCTTCCCTCTCTACCTGTCACATGCTCTGGTATTTGCACCTTTGCGCAGAAAATGGCATCGTGGTTACGGATTATGTTGATTACGCCACTGGGACAATGCAAGAAACAGCCGATGGCGGCGGGCATTTCACGGAAGTGATTTTACACCCGCTTGTAACGGTAACGGAAGCTTCCATGTGCGAACAAGCCATCGTCTTGCATCACCGGGCCAATCAACTGTGTTTTATTGCCAATTCCTGCAATTTCCCCGTGCAGCACCTGCCTGAATGCAACGTAGAGACGAAGTAGAATTGATTAAAGATTATTCGTGCAACCAGATTACCTTCTGCTCCGATTGATGCTCCTGTGCCAGGATTTTTCCATACAATTCTGGTTTGCGGGCTTTGATGTACCGCGATCCGCCTGCCTGGGTCAATTTTTCAGGGGTCAATACTGCGGTAACGAAATCGTCTCCCAGTGTTCGACATTCAGCAATCACATCACCAAATGGATCGATGATCATGGAGCACCCGTTTTTCAATTGGTCATCATCCATGCCGATTGCGTTGGAAAATACAGCATAAATGGCGTTGTCGTAGGCGCGGGCAGGAAGCCATTTCATCAACCAATCGCGTCCTTTCATGCCATCAAATTCCAGGCGAAGTGAAGTTGGATCAGCTTCGCGGTTTCCCCAAAGCGCGGGGTCAACAAAGCCTGCTCCCGGACGGGTGGAAGGGGTGCACATCGTTACATGGGGCATAAAAATAATATCAGCTCCCAGCAGCTTGGTGGCGCGCACGTTTTCGATGACGTTGTTGTCGTAACAGATCAAAATGCCACATTTCCAGCCGTAAAGATCGAACACACAATACTCAGTGCCGGGACTC
Source organism: Haliscomenobacter sp. (assembly GCF_040403615.1). Lineage (NCBI taxonomy): Bacteria > Pseudomonadati > Bacteroidota > Saprospiria > Saprospirales > Haliscomenobacteraceae > Haliscomenobacter > Haliscomenobacter sp. The sequence continues at coordinate 38,861 of NZ_JBBAKG010000014.1, forward strand.
AAGTGAGGATTGATGAAGGGGTGAATTTTGCGAAATTTGGCCAGCAATCCGTTTTTGTCCACACAAACGTAAGCTTTGAACAAATTGTCATGCTCGTCTTTTTCAAAAAGCCCGGCCAGGATGGCGACGTCAAATTGTTGGGCAATGCGGGTCAGTTCCTGGATGCTTGGCCCTGCGGGAATACACTCGGCCACTTCCAGCATCTGAATCTTAGAAAGTTGCCGGGCAAACGTATAGCCCGTGATGGAACATTCGTGAAAGGCGATCACTTTTGCCCCTTCTCTAGCTGCTTTTTCGGCGAGTTTTTCAATGACCGAAAGGTTGTAAGCTTTATCTCCACTTTTGTGTTCGAATTGGGCGCTGGCGATTTTTAGGTTTTGCATGGCGATTTTTTAAAGGAACCCTAAATCTGTTGGTTGATTATTTCGGTAAAAGTATATTTTTATGGCTCGCAGTCCAAAAACAAAACCGAATGAAAATCAGCCAATTTTTCCTCTGCACCTGCATCGTTTTGCTTTCCTGGAGCCCAACGCTGAGTGCCCAGCGTACTTACTGCAACCCCATCAACATTGACTATGGCTACACACCTATCCCCAACTTTTCGGAATGGGGCCGTCACCGCGCCACTGCCGATCCGGTGATAGTGAATTACAAAGGCGACTACTACCTTTTTTCAACCAACCAATGGGGCTATTGGTGGAGCAGTGACATGCTCAAGTGGAACTTCATTCCCCGCCATTTCCTCCGCCCTGAGCACAAGGTATACGACGACCTTTGTGCCCCCGCGGTAGGCATCATCGGCGATACCATGCTGGTGTTTGGTTCAACCTATGGCCGCGATTTTCCCATTTGGATGAGTACCGATCCCAAGCACGACAAGTGGTCGGAAGCCGTGCACAAATTTGACATCGGCGGCTGGGATCCCGCTTTTTTCACCGACGACGATGGCCGACTCTATGTGTACAATGGCTCCAGCAATGCTTTTCCGCTCAAGGGGGTTGAGCTAAACCGCAAAACCCTGCAACCAATGGGCACGCGCACCGAGCTTTACGTATTGCGCCCCGAACGTTTCGGCTGGCAGCGCTTCGGCGAACACATGGACAATACCTTCCTCAACCCCTTTATGGAGGGCGCCTGGATGACCAAACACAACGGCAAATATTACCTGCAATACGGCGCTCCTGGCACCGAGTTCAGCGGCTATGCTGACGGGGTCATCGTATCAAACACCCCTTTGACCGACAACTGGACTAACCAAAGCGACCCTTTGTCTTTCAAGCCCGGTGGTTTCGCACGCGGGGCAGGGCACGGTGCAACTTTTCAGGACAATTGGCAGAATTACTGGCACGTATCCACCATCGTGGTGGCGGTAAAGAACAACTTTGAACGCCGCATCGGCATCTGGCCTGCTGGTTTTGACCAAAATGATGTGATGTACTGCAACACCGCCTTTGGCGATTATCCGCATTATTTACCCGAAGGGAAGGCCGATCACCTGAAAAGCCGCTTTACGGGCTGGATGTTGCTCAACTACCAAAAACCGGTGCGGGTTTCTTCCACACTAGGTGCTCATTTCGCCAATTTTGCGGTAGATGAAAGCATTAAAACTTACTGGTCGGCGGCAAGCAATGCAGCTGGAGAGTGGCTGGAAACGGATTTAGGAGAAGTATCGACCATCCGCGCCGTTCAAATCAACTATGCCGATCAGGATGCTGATGTATTGGGTAAAAACAGCGGCGTGGCGCACCAGTACATCCTGTACCATTCCAAAGACGGCAAAAAATGGGAAATTCTGGCTGATAAAAGCCAAAACACCACCGATGTGCCACATGATTACATCGAACTGGCGCAACCCATTGAAGCTCGCTATGTGAAAATCGAAAACCGCAAAATGCCCAGCGGAAAATTTGCACTCAGCGGCCTGCGGATCTTTGGTGAAGGCAAAGGCAGTATTCCGCCAGCCCCCAAGCAATTCTTTGTGCTGCGTACTGAGCTGGACAAGCGCTCCGCTTGGATCAAATGGTCGCCCGTAGACAATGCCTACGCCTACAACATCTATTACGGCACTGCGCCAGATAAGCTCTACAATTGCATCATGGTACACGATGCGAATGAGTATTGGTTCAAAGGCATGGACAATCAGAAGGCGTATTATTTCAGCATTGAGAGCGTAAATGAGAATGGGGTATCGGCAAGGACGGAGTTGAGTAAAGTGGAGTGATTTTTAAAACTATATTTTTTATTTTTAAAAATTAAAAACTATACTTATGAAACAAAACCCAAAGAAGATGAATACTACCCACGCTATTGAAATTGAAGGAAGGAGAACTTGTACATGATTCAGTATGTGCAAAATTTGCACACACTGCCGATGATGGTAAAATATATCAGATGGATTTTTATAATTTGGATGTTATCATATCCATTGGCTACCGCGTAAAAAAACCAAGCGATTAAGTAACTCCCATCACCCGCATTAAATCAAACCCACTTTCCCATTCGTTCTTCGAAGCCATTACGGCTTCGGACAAGCCAGATTTCCGAAATACCGCACGATGCCGATTTGGATAAAAACCATATTGTCTTTGTTGCTGCTGTTGCCTCTTTGGGCGCCTTTTTTACCCAATTGGCTGCTGTCTACGCCAGGAATCATGATGGATCGGTCTGAAAGCGCCGCCGCAACTTCGCCACGGGTACGCAACAGTTCTTTTTTCCCCGGATAAACAGTACTTACATCGTCGATGTAATCGGTAAAAGCGGCGCGGGCGCCTACTTCCAGGTTTAGGCTCCAGGTTTTGCTGACGTCGATTTTAAAGCCGCCGCCATACACAAAACTGCCGCTTACCCCGTAGTATTCATCCCCTTTGAATTGCCCTTCGGTGCCCAACTCGCGCAAGTTGTAGCGTGTAGCGTCCAGTTCCGCTGTCGGGTTATAGGAAAATGCGGAGAAACCAGTGAACATGTACGGCGTAAAAAACTCAGAGCGGCTGCCGTGTACGTAGGGTAAGAAATTAATCTCAAATTGGCCACTCACGTCAATAATTTCAGAACGAAAACTCAGGTTGCGCGCCTTTTCAAAAGGATTGGTCGATTTTGCGTCGTCGCCACTTACCACAGCATACCCACCGCCCATTTTGAAGCAGATTCGGTTGTTGAAGTTGTACCGGGCAATTATTCCTCCGGCAGGACGAGGATCGCTCAGGTTGTAGCTGGTGTTCAGATCACCGAAATAATAGGCTGTACCCAGCCATGCTCCGGCCTCCCATCCTTTTTGCGCCCAGCTTTGTACCAAAAAAAGGCCAAAGAATCCCACTAAAATCAATCGAAGCAACAAATTTCCGCTCAAAATCATCGTACGCACAGTCTTGAATTTTGCATTAGGGGCGTTAAAAAAATAAGTGTTCATTTTGCCATAGGATTAGATAAGTAAACGGTTCATTTCAAGTGTCTTATCTAATTCTATGGCTCAAGAAAAATGAACACTTATTTTTGCCCCACTACTTAGAAACGATAAAAGAAGGCGTAAAGGTACGATGGCTAAAGATTTTTTTATCCGCTTCTTCTCTTAGTAGGTACAGTTATAGGCATTTGGCGGTACAAATGGCTATCTTTGCAGCACAAAAGGTGATTTGCCTTCAAGAATAAATTAATGAGAGCAGTACTTATTACGATTGGTTTGGCCAGCCTTTGCTTGTGGTCTTGCCAAAATCAGCAACTCGAAATCCCTCAGGATCAGGTTGCCGCAGTGTTGGGCCAGTATGCCAAAGAAAACCAGGAGACAGCGGTTGTGCTTCACACCGATTATGGAGATGTGGAACTTCGACTGTTCAAGGAGACTCCCCTTCACCGCGCCAATTTTGTGCGGATGATCAAAGCAGGCTACTACAAGAAAAGCCATTTTTACCGCATCATCAGCAGTTTTATGGTACAGGGAGGAAGTGAAACAAAAATTAACTTCAAGTACGTCATTCCCAATGAAACTAGCCCCGATCGCATCCATAAATATGGGGCACTGGCGATGGCGCATTACGATGAAGGCAATCCCAACAACAACTCTTCGCCAACCGAGTTTTACATTGTGCGGGGTCGGCGTTTTCTGAATGAAGACCTCGATGAACTCAGGGATAAATATCCACCAGAGCAACTTAAGATTCTTGAAACCCTGGGCGGAGCGCCCAATCTGGATGGAAAGTATACCGTCTTTGGGGAAGTGACCAAAGGAATGGAGATCATTGAAAAAATATCCGAAGTGCGTACCCACGGCGAAGATGAGCCTGAGCAGAAGATTCGCTTTTCGGTGGAGCTGAAATAATGCCACAATCCACAACCACCCTTATCCCGTCGGATAAAAATGCCAATATTTCCATCATCGAGTTGCTGCGCGGGCTTGCGGCTACGGTAGTGTGTATCTTTCATTTTACCAATGGCAATCATGACTTTATTTCCGATCAGAATTGGATCAAAATCATCGCCAGCAAAGGTTGGTTAGGGGTAGAGATTTTCTTTGTCATTTCGGGATTCATCATCCCGTATTCTATGGCCCGGAGCAATTACCAGCTGCGTCACTTTCCAGTGTTTTTGATCAAGCGTTGGGCGCGGATCGATCCACCTTACTTGTTGAGCATTGTATTTGTACTCATGTTGAATGCCCTGGCGGGGCTTTGGCTGGTTGCATCGCCTCCTTTTAACCTCCAGCGGGTGTTTTTGCATTTGGGGTACCTGATCCCGTTTTTTCCACCCAATCAATGGTTGAATGGGGTGTATTGGACGCTGGCCATCGAGTTTCAGTACTACTTTCTAGTGAGTTTGTTTTATCCCCTACTTTTCCATCGCTTAGGCATTTATTTTTGGTTGCTGGTGTTGGGGCTATTGGGCATTGCTGCTTTTCCGAGTCATCCGGCATTTTTTTTCGATTACAGCATGTTTTTTATCCTGGGTTTTGGCCTTTTTCGACGCTTCGAAAACCGCATGGGGCAGGTCGAATTTTTCATTTTTTCGGCAATTGTCTTTTGGGTCATCCAGGATAAGTTCAGTTGGCAATACGTTATTGCAGGATTTGTCCCCTGGTTTTTAATCGCTTTTTTGCCGGGTTTACATTTCAAACCCCTACGTTGGTTGGGTATGATTTCGTATTCTTTGTACTTGATCCATTTGCCGTTGGGCAAAAAGATCATTCCTTTGCTGGCGCGGTACGTTGAAGGAGATTTGCAGCGACTGATGGTTTTAGTTTTGTTGTTTGGCTTTACGCTACTACTGGCGCATGGTTTTTATTTGCTGATCGAACGTCCGGCAATGCGCTGGTCAAAGTATTTCAAATACGGCAAAAGAAATTAGCGCGTATTAAAATGACATACTGTCTAATTCATAAAGTTTTGCAGCGGACCAATCTTGCTCATTTTTCTTCTGGACTTTGGTAAAATATCGTATTTTACCCCTCATTAGTTTGAGGGCAAATTCCAACTTAAAAGTATGCGGTTTTTATGGTCACTTTGTTTCTGGTTGTATTGTACCGGAGCCATCGCGCAGGAAGCGTATGTGGTGGTGGACAGTATTGCCATTGAGGGCCATCGTCGTACCAATGCCCAGGTCATCTTGCGGGAGTTGCCGTTTCAAATTGGAGATACCATTCTGCTCGAAAACTTGAAGGAACGTCTTGAGTGGGGCAAGCAGCAGGTACTCAATACCGGAATGTTTCGGGAAGGCCACATCAGCCATTCCAATAGTGTAAACAACCCCAACCACATCCGCATCGATTTGCACCTTGCTGAAAGCTGGTACATCTACCCAACGCCTTATTTTGAACTGGCCGACCGTAATTTCAACGTTTGGTGGTTTGATCAAAACCGTTCTCTGGATCGCATCATTTATGGGATGGATTTTGTACACCGCAATTTTTCGGGCAATCGGGATCGGTTTCAGATCAAATTCACCAATGGATATACCCGCAATTATTCGCTGAGTTACCGCTTGCCGTTTATCAACCGCAAAAAAACGTTTGGCATCGATGCTGGGGTTTCTTTTGCTCAAAATCGGGAGATCAATTATTCCACCAAAGACAACCGGCAACAGTTTTTTAAAGACGAAGGGCAATTTGCCTACCAGCGCTTCCGTTCGCGCTTTTCGCTTGTTTACCGGCCCAAATTGCGCGAACAACACGAGTTCAAACTCAGTTTCGAACAAAATCGCATAGCCGATTACGTTGCCAAAGACCTCAACCCTGATTTTTTTCTGCAAGGACGCAGTCTTCAACGGTACTTGTCGCTTGCTTATTACTACACCTTCGATTCCCGCGATTGTCGGCCCTATCCACTCAGTGGGCAATTTTTTTCTGCTGCCCTGGAAAAACACGGTTTGGGTATGGTGTCCAACGACCGCAACTCTTTTACTTTTTCCAGTCGATATGGACAGTTTCTACCCCTAAGCGATCGCTGGTATTTTTCGTTTATTGGGCGCACAAAATTTTCCTTTATTCGCTCCCAACAGCCTTACAATGACAACCGCGCCATTGGATATTCCGACAATGACCTGGTGGGGTATGAGTATTACGTCATCGATGGACTGGACATGGGCATCATCAATACCAGCTTCCGTTTTAAAATAGCAGAAAAACGGGTGAATTTCGGTAAAATCATCCCGATAGAACGCATGCGGGTATTGCCATTTAAGTTATATTTGGCGATAAATAATGACATTGGCTACGTCAACAGTCCTTTTGATTTTGGAGACAATTCTTTTACCAATCGGATGCTGTGGGGCAAAGGAATTGGTTTGGATGCGGTATTCTTTTTCGACAAGATTTTCAAAATCGAATACAGCTTTAACCACCTGTGGCAGCCGGGTGTTTTCTTTCATTTCAACATGAATATTTGATGCGGGTTGTAGTTTACGCCTATGTGCTGAAAGACATTGATGTGCCACACATTCAACTTCTATTTGATGCGTTACACGAAGAAAACATCTCCGTATACGTCTACGGGCCATTTCTGGATCTGATGAAAGGCAAAATCAAATTTCAAAAAGACGTGGGCGAGTTTGATGGCTTCATCGATCTTACCCTCAAAAAATTTGACTTTGTAATTGCCTTGGGCGGTGACGGTACAATCCTGAGTGCCGTTACGCACGTACGCGAATCGGGCGTTCCTATCCTGGGCATCAACCTCGGTCGATTGGGTTTTTTGGCCAGCATCGAGAAAAAGCGCATTCGCGATGCGGTGCAATTATTGGCCAAAGGGCGGTATTCCATTGAGGAACGCGGCCTCTTGTACCTCGAAAGCAACATGCCTTTATTTGGAGATACCCGTTTTGCCCTCAACGATTTTACCATCCTCAAGCGCGATACTTCTTCGATGATCACGATCCATACCTACATCAATGGCTCGTACCTCAATACTTACTGGGCAGATGGGATTATTGTGGCCACCCCTACCGGATCAACGGGATATTCCTTGAGTTGCGGTGGGCCGATCATCTTTCCCAATTCTGACAATTTTGTGATCACTCCGGTAGCCACCCACAACTTGAACGTACGCCCGGTGGTGATCTCCGATGATTCGATCATTTCGTTTGATGTAGAAGGCCGCGCCGAAAATTTTCTTTGCACCCTCGATTCTCGTTTCGAAACCATCACTTCGGCGCATCAATTGGCGGTACGCAAAAATGATTTTTCTATCAAACTGGTGCAACTGCACGATTACGGATTCATGGATACGATGCGCGATAAATTGGCTTGGGGGCAAGATTCGCGTAATTAGTTCAGACTTACAATCTTTGCACATATGTCATCCTCGTCTATCGAAGCCTTAAAAGCCTTGCGCCTTGTCCTACAACACCAGGGGCTGGCTGCTTACATCATACCCAGCAACGATCCGCATCAAAGTGAGTACGCACCCGCACATTGGAAGTTGCTCGAGTGGATTTCCGGTTTTACAGGTTCTGCGGGTACTGTGGTCATCACGGCTACGGAAGCGCAGGTTTGGACGGATGGGCGCTATTTTTTGCAGGCAGAAAAAGAACTACAAGATAGCCCCTTTCAACTCAAAAAACAGCAGGTGGCCAATGCTCCCGAGCACATTGAGTGGTTGGCTGAAAACCTGCCCGCAGGCTCGGTAGTAGGCTGCGATGGGCAATTGTTTAGCATTCAACAGGTACGGCACATTGAAAAAAGATTTGAAGCCAAGGGAATTGAACTAGATGCGCAATTGGATCTCTTGGGCCCGCTTTGGCCAGAGAGACCTGCCCTACCCCAAGCCCTGGTTTTTGAGCAGGACATGTACTTTGCTGGCGTAAGCCGGGCAGATAAGTTGCGCGACATCAGGGTGGAAATGAAGCAGCAAAAATCTGCCTACCACCTGGTTTGTACCCTCGAAGACATCGCCTGGGTACTCAATCTGCGCGGCAATGACGTCCCTTTCAACCCGGTATTTGTTGCTTACTTGATCATCGGAAAAAGCGAAGCCTGGTTGTTTGTTGATTCTACGAAAATACCTCAAACCCTGTACGAGCAATTGCAGCAAGATGGTGTTCGTTTAATGCCTTATTCTACCATCGAGTTTTTTTGCAGTACTTTGTCAGACCGACAATCGATCCTGATTGATCCAGGCACCTGTAGCTTACAACTCTATTACCAACTGGATCATCTCCGCATCAAAGAGGGCGAGCACTTGATCCGCAATCGCAAAGCCCTTAAAAACCACGCCGAGCAATACCACCTGAAAACAGCCATGCGCAAGGACGGCGTTGCCCTGGTGCGGGCATTTCGTTGGCTGGAAGCCGCACTACAACAGGAAGATACTTACCCAAGCGAATACGATTTTGCCCAAAAAATAGCTGCCTGCCGTACCAAGCAAGCTGATTATTTCAGCGAGAGTTTTTCGGCCATCGTCGGGTACAATGCCAATGGAGCCATCATTCATTACCGGCCTAACCCGGAAGATGCTGCCCTAATTCAACCGCAGGGTATGCTCTTGGTAGACTCTGGCGGGCAGTACCTGGATGGCACCACAGACATTACCCGAACTATCGCACTGAGCGAACCTTCTGCACAACAACGTTTGCATTTCACATTGGTATTGAAAGGCATGATTGCCCTAAGTCGGGCCATTTTCCCACAGGGAACCGTCGGCATCCAACTGGACGCACTGGCTCGCCAACACTTGTGGCAACACCAATTGAATTACAACCACGGAACTGGCCACGGGGTTGGGGCCTTTTTGAGTGTGCACGAGCCACCACAGGGTTTTGCCAGTAACCTTTCCACCAGTCGGGGTACCACAGCTCTGCTGCCTGGGCATCTTTGTTCCAACGAACCTGGCTGTTATTTGCCTGGAGAATACGGGATCCGCATCGAAAACCTTATTTTATGCGCCGCTCAGACTCCTGAGGAATCCAGCGATTTTTTGCATTTTGAAACCCTTACCCTTTTCCCGATTGATGTGAAGTTGATTGACCAAAGTTTGCTCGATGCGGCTGAAATCCAGTGGTTGAATGATTACCACCAAAAGGTATTCCGCGAGCTGAGTCCCCTGCTCGAAGGAGCCGAGCTGCAATGGTTGGAGGAAAAGTGCCAGGCGATTTAAAAAAAAATGGCTCTGCGGGAATCTTTTCCCCGCGTTCGCAGTTACTACCCCGAATCAACTTTAATAAAAAATGCAAAAGCTTCAACCCCTGGTTTTGCAAGCAGTAAAACTCCCGGAATTGAGTCCCTCTCAGCAAGCCGCCTATCAAAGCTTGCTCCGCAAAGTCCAACAAAACTGCTTATGTGGTTTTGCCGTAAATTACGGTCACGGCCGTACCTTCATGCTCAAGCGCCTGGCTCTGGAAACTGGAGGCCACTTTTTGCGCCTGGCCGATTTTTTTGATGAAATCCAAACCTTCCACCCCCTGGCCATCGAAGAAGGCATTGTTTCCACTTTACTCAAAGCGCTCAAAGCGCACGACCTGGTGATCGTCGACGATTTTCATCATGTATCCAACATGGTAGAAAGCTGCTACGGCAAAGCGCGTCCAGGCGTGCTGAATGCTGCCCTGGATGGCATTTTGCGTTGGTTGGAGCAAAGTGGCAAACGACTTGTGTTGAGCAGCCAGCACGGGCACTATGCCGATCCTCTGAACGAATTCATTCAGAAAGAAAACCTGGTTGAGTTCACGGCAGCCGACCATGCTTTCTTGTTCAACGTGCTCAGTCATGGAAAATTAAAGGACGTTGACTTTGAGCGGGTGTTTGTTTTTGCGCCCCACCTCAACGCCATTCAGATGGCTTATGCCTGCCAGTTTTTGCCACCATTTGGCGTTTTTGATACCGCATTTTTGATCAAGTTTCTGGAGACTTACGCCCTCCACAGCAATGTGGATACCACCGAAGTAGAAACCATGGACTTCGCTGATTTGTATGGCGTAGAGGAAGTCATTCGCCAACTGGAGATCGACATCATCGTTCCGATGGAGCGCGACGATCTGGCCAAAGACCTGGGCATCCGCGCCAAGCGGGGTGTCTTGTTGTACGGCCCTCCTGGAACGGGTAAAACCTCGATTGGCCGGGCCTTGGCGCACCGTTTGCACAGCAAGTTTTTCTTGCTTGACGGTACGGTGATCAGTGGAACGGATCAGTTTTACCAAAAAGTAAGCCAGATCTTTGAAGCGGCCAAACACAACGCACCCAGCATCTTGTTCATCGATGACTGCGATGTGTTGTTTGAAAACCAGGATGAATATGGTTTGTACCGCTATTTGCTCACCATGCTGGACGGCCTGGAATCCAAGTCGAATGCTCAAGTGACGGTGATGTTTACCGCCATGAACATTGGTGCATTGCCACCTGCATTGATCCGCAGTGGTCGAGTAGAGTTGTGGTTGGAAATGAAACTGCCGAATCAATCCGCCCGTAAGGCCATGTTGCAAGCGATCCTTTCTGGCAGTGTATTGCAATTGAAACCAGGCGAGTTGAACCATTTGGCGGAGCTGACTTACGACTGCTCAGGCGCCGATCTGAAGCGCATTGTAGCCGATGCCCGCAACTTGCATGGCTTTGATGTAGCCAAGGAGCAACCAGTACGCGCACCATTCGAGTATTTTGCCCAGGCCATTGAGCAATTGCGCGCCAATCGGGAGCGATTAGCAGCTGCTCCGGCCTTCACGGCTGCCCACAATCCTGCGGCAGCATTGAACCCCGGAATGGTGTTGGCGCAAATGGGGGCAGATGAAGATTAAATGTGGAGTAACCAGACTCAACAACAAGCCTGGTTACTCCACTCTTTCCATTTTACTCTTGCGTATTTCGCTCAAAAATCTCCGCACTTCCCTTTCCGCCAAATACCAGTGGTAGAAATTTCCAAACACAATCAGTAGAATACCAAGCACAAAAATAGAATTGCGCGAGTTTTCAATCAGTCTGGTGTGCATGTGGTAAAAGGGACGAACAAGCAGTACTTCCATTGCAATCACCAAGGTGGTGAGCAAAAATAAAAACACTGCCCCGGCATGGGCATTGCTGCGGATTTGAGGATAATGGGTGCGCAAGCATTTTTTCATAAACAGAACAGCACCCTGGTCTTCTACATCCATGCGCAACAGTTCACCCAGTATATGTTCTGCTTTTTGGTATTGTTGGATATGATACAAGGAGGCCGCTTTGCGGAAAAGCATGCGCTGATACAAGTCTTCCTCTTTGTACTGCACAATATTGTTTAGGATAGATGTTTCAATGACTGCGTCAACGATTGCCAAATGCTCCCTGTAAGCACCTACTTCAAAAAGAGCCGTAACATACGTAACCAAAAGATCAAAATATTCTTCAAAATCCAGGCCTTGAATCTCCTTTTCATGGTCTTCAAAAAAATGAATAATTTCCTGAAATGAATTTTCATCCAGGCTCAGGAAAGAGCGGTAGATTTTTGAATGATAGGTTGGCCTGAACATTATGTCGCTAATTTAATTGCCAGTTCTCTTTCAGTTACCGTTGGAGTAGATACGCAATACTACCGTCTCGGATCTATGTGCAACAACCCAGGGTTCAAGTTGTTCCAGCAAAATGACCCGATTGCCATTATCTGGCTTTTGCTGAGCAATTTCGCAAAAAAATCGCAACGTTAAAAAAAATTTAATAATCAAAAGCTTGATATTGATTAACTTTTCGCCGCCGTTGAGAGTTTTGATTTATTTTTGCCCCACTACTAAGCAACAATCCCATAGATCATGGTACTTTTTAAAAACAGCCTGTTCGTTTGTTTGTCAATTTTGGTTTTAGGATGCGCCAACGCGCAACCCAAAGAAGTAGAGGAAAAAATGGCCTACATCGAGCGGTATCGCCTTTTGGCCGTAGAAGAAATGGAACGCACCGGAATTCCCGCCAGCATCAAGCTGGGACAGGGATTGCTGGAATCCCGTTGGGGAACCAGTGACCTGGCGCGTTTGGCCAACAACCACTTTGGGATCAAATGTGGCAAAGACTGGTCTGGAGAAGGCTATTACAAAGAAGACGATGACCTCAACGACAAAGGGGAACTCATCAAATCTTGCTTCAGGGTATACAGCCACGCAGATCAATGCTACCGCGATCATTCCGCTTTCTTGATGAATCCGGCTAAAAAAGAACGGTACGGGCCCTTGTTTGAATTGAAGCGTACCGATTACCGCGGTTGGGCAGAAGGATTGAAAAAAGGCGGATACGCTACCGACCCAGGTTATCCAGCTAAATTGATCAAATTGATCGAAGACTTCGATCTTCACCGCTACGATGAAGTCAGTTACCAAGAGCTGTTGTCCGAAATGGGCACCTTGCCAACGCTGACTCAGCCCGACTCCCCTGAAAAAACCAAACCGGTACTTGTAGTCGGCATTCCACAATCCACAAACGATGTCAAGTTTATTGTGGCTGCCGAAAACCAAACCTTGAAAGACATTGCCTCCAAGCAGTACCTCTCCCCTAAAGCCATCATGCACTACAACCCCCACATCAGTGGCGCAGATGTACCTCTAAAGGCAGGCATCCGGGTGTTTTTGCAATCCAAACCCAAAAGCTGGCGCGGCGAAGAATTGTTTCACAAAGTGCGCAAAGGAGACCTGATGATCGATATTTCGGTCTTGTATGCCGTTGACCTGGACAAACTGTATATCCGCAACCGGATGATCCATGGACAAGAGCCTGGCGAAAATGCCCTGGTCAAAATCAGAGGAGGGAAAGCCAAAAAACAACCAGCATTGCAAAGCGATCAACCCAATAAAAAGCCTACCCCGTTGTCTACCGTTCCCAATCAATCGGCCACAACCAGCACTGCAAAGCCAACTGTACCTTTGACTCCTGCGCAAAACAATACCTCCAGGCCAGCGCTCCAACCTATCAAGGTAGGCACGAGTGCCTCCACTGATTTGGCATCCAACAACAAGCCCAATCCTGCGGCAAATAGTACAGATCCTTTTTCCAAATCCAATCCTACTGCTGCACCTACCACTAACAACAATAGTAACAATACCATCCTGGCGCCCCAATACTACCAATTGATCGAGGGAGATACCCTGGAAATTGTTGCTCAAAAGTTCAAGACTTCGGTAGAAGGCATCAAGAAACTGAACAACCTGGCAGGTAACGATTGTAAGGCGGGGACAAAAATTCGGGTAAAATAACCAACGAAACCACCAAAACCGGAGTCTTTTGCATCTTTATTGCTAAATTCGGCTTTATGGTGTGGAAAAGAATACTTGGTTGTTGGGTTTTGGGTTTTCTGGGGTTTAACTTCATTGGGTTTGCGCAAGTACAACCCAATCAGGGATCTGTAGCCCCACTACAGTTTATGACGGAAATCCCGTTCGCATTTCACCAAAACCACATTTACGTAAAAGCGAAAATCAACGGGGTAGAAGGCAATTTTATTTTCGACAACGGCTTTACGGTGACCGGATTGGACAATGATTTTGCAACGCGTTGTGGCATTCAGGCCAGTCCCGACTCCGGGGTCATCCTGGCAGATGCCAACGAAACGGAAGCAAAAGGACAATTGGGCAATGCCAGTGACATCCAACTTGCGGACGTTCATTTTAAAGATACCCGGGTGGCCATCATCGATACAGATGGTTTGCCTTCCTGCCAAAAAGTAGACGGTTTCATCGGCAGTTCGGTAATCAACAAAGCCAATTGGCGAATAGATTTTGACAAAAAGACCTTGCACTTGGCATCTCGGCCTTTTTTGGATGTTGGCTTGCGCTGTGCGTATACCATCAGTCAAAGCAATCGACATTTCATCGAATTTCGCTACGAGGGTGTTCCTTTTTGGGTACACATCGACCTAGGTTCAAGTGGTGAACTGGAACTCAACAAAGCGGCTTTTACCCCTTTGTTTTCGGGGTTACATGCCCAAATGAATGTGGGGGCTTCCAGTTTGGCCTTGTTTGGGCTGAGTGCCGTAGATACTTTTTACACCCTCAATCGCCCCTACAAATTTGGATACGACAAGTACGTGATTACCAATGCGCCCCGCATAGAACTCCAACGCGAGGTAGAATACGCCCGTTTGGGATTGGGTTATCTTTATCAATTCAACCTGATCATCAATTCGGATGCCAAAGAATACATTCTGACGCCCAATCGCCTGATTCGCCCCAATCGGGAGGACAAAGATTACGGTATCGTGTTTTATCCGGTTGGAGGGGTACACCGCATCGTGCGCCTAAGTGCATGTGAAAATGTATCAAAATACGGGTTTGTACTGGGCGAAGTGGTTGAAAAAATAGACGGACAAGCCATCGAAACCCTTGGTGATTGGTGTTCCTTAAAAACCTACATCCGAGGAAAAGCCGACAAAAGCGAGCCGCTTCGCCTCAAAATTCGAGGCCGAAAAGAGGAATGTATCCTCAACGCAGAATACAGCCCGGCACACAGCATTGTACGGTAGCGGTTCAATGCCTACTTTTGGGAAAATTTTCCCAAAAATGACCACTACGATTCAATCTTGCTGTCTCCAACCCCGGATTTTTGATGCCATTCCAGGTCTAATTGCCGCTGAAAGTACCCGCCACGGAGGCGTCAGTCAGGGCAATTACGCTGCGCTAAATCTGGGGCTTTCCACCGAAGATGACCCCATTGCCATCGAAGAAAACCGTCGCATTTTTTTCCAAAGCCTGGGATTGTCCCCAACGCAAATCGCCAGCGCTTACCAGATTCACGGCGATGCCATCCTGAAAGTAGATCAACCTGGAAGAGCGGATGGTTATGATGCCCTCATCACCAATGTACCCAATCTGTTTTTGACGGTGACGATTGCGGATTGTACGCCCATTCTGATTGCCGATCCCCGAACCCGAGCAGTTGCCGCCATTCACGCAGGCTGGCGCGGCACGATTGCGGGGATCGTATCCAAAACCATCACTCGCCTACAAGCCGAATTCGGTGTTCAAGCCCAGGATTGCCTGGCTTACATCGGCACCTGTATCGATGAATGTTCCTTTGAAGTCAATGCCGATGTGGCCGATCATTTTGCAGGTGATTTCAAACGTTGGGATGAATCCTTGCAAAAGTATTTTGTGGATCTCAAAGCAGCCAATCGTACGCAATTGATTGAGGCGGGAATTCTACCTGAAAAAATTGAGGTTTCGCCCTATTCCACCGTGGTGCACAATACCGATTTTTATTCTTACCGCAAAGAAAAAGGCGTTACGGGTAGGATGTTAAATTTGATCGGTTTCAAGGCAAACTAGACTTGTTGTAACGGGAGCGCTTGAGATCAAAATAAGGGATTACTTCGGCAAGCTCAGCATAAATTTTTTCCTGATTGAGGCTTATTTTTGAGTGCGTAGCAGCGCTACGGACGAGAAAATAAACGAAAAGCAGGAAAAAAAGACCTTTTTTGAGCCAAGCAGTCTCCCGTTATAACAAGTCTAAAACCTACCTGACCTTGCGCCCCTTCCATTCGTATTGCTTGTACAGATTCGCGCACAAACCAATGACGGCAATGTAGAGAATGTGCGCCACTTGCGCCGGCCAAAATACACGCAACAAATCCTGGCGCTGAAAAAAGACCGCTCCGGTGCCCAACAGACGGTAATCAGCCCCAACTTTAGCGCTGATTAGCAGCAATAAGCTCATTCCCAATGCAGATGGTGCAAGCGGTAGCAGCAGCAAGCACAACAAAATACTCCAACACAACCCAAAAACCAGCCCCAATACCGCGGTAATGCGCCATTCGGTATAGTTGGCATTTTTGGTGCCCCAGCGCAGGCGCTGATGAAAGAAAGCACGCCAATCGGGCATGGCTAAGGTGAGTACTGTAGCTGAAAGGGATTTAAGAAATTGTACTTGTCCAGGATATTGCGTTTCAATTTTGTGCATCAAAAAAACATCATCACCCGAGGCAAGATGGTCAACTCCCCGAAACCCTCCCACTGCGTTGAAAGCTGCACGGGTATAGGCCAAGTTTGCACCATTGCCCATGCGCATCAGGCCAGAATGCAAGCCTGCTCCGGTCAATACCATCATGCCTAAAAAATCCAGCGATTGGAAACGCTCCAGAAAACTCCGTTCCCGATGAAAATTGACGGGGCCGGCAATCATTTGTACGGGGTGATTTTGGTAAAATGACACCATGCCTGAAATCCATTCCCTACCTATGTAGCAATCTGCATCGGTGCACAGCATCAGCGTTCCACGCGCCTGGGCAATCGCAGTGTTAATGCCGTGTTTTTTGAAAGCCTGCCCTTCAGGGAGAGGATAATTGGCCAACTGGATCAACCGGATTCGAGGATCTGCTATGGCTTGCACCAATGCCGGCGTAGCATCTTCCGAATGATCGTCAACTACGATCACCTCCATCAATTCGACGGGATAATTTTGGGCCAATACTGCGTTGACGCATTCCTGGATATTGGCTGCCTCATTGCGGGCAGGAATGATCACGGAAACGAAAGTGTGGGGCTGAAAATCGGCAGGGATTTGCCAAAGGGGAATCTTGTGCCAATGCCATAAGAAAAAATGGATGAGTAGGCAGTAGGCAACACTCAATACAACGGCAATCGGTAAAATCAGAGCCATATTTTTTGGGTATTGCCTACTGTCTGCTCAATTGAGGATCAATTCAGTCACTTATAGCACCAGATCGTCGTCTTTAATCGATTTTTCTTCTTTGCGGATGCGCGGTGGAAAATCAGTTTCCAGTTCTTCATATTCCACCAAATCGCCATCTCTCTGGCGTTCGTACGCCGTTTTGACCTTTTTTACTTGCTTCTTCAGCAAGGCATTGGCCAAAAAGTAAGCACTCAAAATCGGAAATCCAATGATGGAAACGATGCCAATGAGTACACCAGAGATATTGTCTCGACGAAATGTGTTGCGAACCCACTTGAGGTAATCCAATACTACGCGGTAGTCGATAATCAAAGCTGCAATCAGCATGATCGGAGACAAGTAGTACATTAAAGTAAAAACGAAGCGGGCCAACATGAATAGCCCAACCAAAAAGGTCACGATTACAGCGACACCAATGATGGCTTTCCATGGGTTGTCGCTCTTGTTGCTTTGGCTCATGGTTATAAATTTTCACCCAATTTACAAAGATAAGCCAGCATGTGCTGCTTTTTTGGATAATTGAAGGCGCTTCATCTACCAAAAACGCAATTGACTATAGGCAATTAAAAAAGGGAAACTTGTTCTGGCAACAATCGGAAAGAGCGGCGGTGGTGCGGCGTAGGGCCATGGTGGCGCAATGCCTCGCGGTGTGCCTTGGTTGGATACCCCTTGTTGTTGTTCCAACCATACTGAGGATGATTGTCTGCCAAATCGGACATGTAATCATCGCGGTAAGTTTTGGCCAATACTGAAGCAGCCGCAATGGACATATAAATGCCATCGCCTTTAATGATGCAGCGGTGATCAATGCTTTGGTAAGGCGTGAAGCGGTTGCCGTCTACCAAAATGAGTTCCGGTTGGTGGTGGAGTTTGTCCAATGCCCGGTGCATAGCTAGAAAAGAAGCATTGAGAATATTGACTTTATCTATTTCTTCGGGATCAACTTGAGCCACAGCCCAGCTTACTGCAGACGCTTTGATGATGCAGCGCAATTCCATGCGTTGTTGCTCGGTGAGCAACTTGGAATCGTTCAGAAGAGGATGACGAAATGACTTGGGAAGAATGACTGCCGCCGCGAAAACGGGACCTGCCAAACATCCACGACCTGCTTCATCGCAGCCAGCTTCTGTCAAATGGGGGTCAAAATAAGGCGCAAGCATGTTCAATCAAATTTGGTTGGTATTTGGATAAATAGGAATGCAGTAATTCTACAGTATGTTATAGAACTCTAAAAATACATTAAAAATTCTTTAAAAAATGTAAAATCCTCGTCATGAACAGTCCCAATGGAACAAAACGCGATCAAAACGCAAGGTTTTCAAGTCTTCTGGCAAAATAAAAAAATTACCAATGCCCATGTCGCCCCACATACTATCGATGTCATTGTCTGAATCCAACTGAAAAAGCAATTGCATCGGGATCTCCAATTTGCGGGGATCGCATTGCGTAAAAAAAGCATATCCTCCAACCTTGTGGCCGCTGGATTTTGAACCCAATTCATAAAAAAAGTCCATCGCCTCCTCTTGCTTTTCGCCCAGTGCTGTCAAAAAAGCTTCGGGATAAACTTCATCAAACCAGTAATCAGGCGGCCCAAGCCATTCTTCATCCACAGCAAAATCCAGGGCAAAAGAAGCATCTCCAGGAATAGGTGTATATTCCCAGGGCTGCGGCCAAAAGGGAAACGCACGCTCCAGCAGTTCATCAGCTAGCAGCGGTTCGGTGTGGTAAACAACCCGAAAGTTTTGATTGTCATCCAGTTGATTCATATTCATCCCATACAGATCATCGTTTAAGATGAAAAATTGGAGTAAACCACTTGACGGAAATCCAGGCAAGGCAGGGGTTTCTCTAAAATTGAGCTGCGCCAGAAAAAAGAGTGGATTTCCGGCTGGGTTTCGAGGATACACCTGGTCTTTTGGCCAGTAAGGCAATCCTCCGATCTTGCTTTGTCTCAGCGAAGTGGGCAATTCTTTTTTGGGTTGTACCCGAACGGTGGTTTGTAACGTAGCCTCGATTTTTTCCCGAAAAGGCTCCAGGATGGTTGGTAGCTGAAGCGGCATGATTTTTTGGTGATTTTTGGTTGTGGGGTAAAGATAGAAAGCCCTGCGGAATAAGGAAGCCCCGACCCAAAAAATCACCCAGTCAAGTCTGCTTCGATACAAGTCGATTGAACCAAACCAAGGGTTTTTAGTTAAAGCTCTGGATTCAATTTTTAAGCTATGAGTACCCGATTTAGAATTGTAGTGCTTTCCTTGTTTGCGGTTTTATCAATTTTGAGCGTTCGTGCAGCATTTAACATTCGCTTTGCCTTTGATTTCGAGCAATTTTTTCCCATTGGTGATCCTGATTTGGAAGCGTTCAAAGAATTTGTCAAAGAGTTTGAAACCGATGACAATTTCTTGTTGGTCGCTTTGCATCGCCCTGAAGGGGTCTTTGATCAGGAATTCCTGCAAAAAGTGCATCAATTTTCGCTGGATTGCCGGGACTTGCCCCACGTAAAGCAAGTGCTTTCGTTGACCAAAATCGGTTACCCCATCAAGACGCCCTTTGCCATTACAAGCATTCCGGCCATCCACCTGGATCGGCCCGAATTGTATGCTTCCGACAAGGCGCGTTTGCTCAAAGACGAACGTTTTGTGCGCAACCTCATTTCCGAAGACGCCAAAACCCTGGTCGTTTACCTCAAAAACATTGAATCCATTGAGCTCAGTCAAGCCCGCGAATTAATCAAGGCCCTGGATGCTACCGTAAAAAAATACCAGTTCAAGGATTACCACTACCTCGGTAGGCCATATTTTCAGCAAGAGATGGTGCGCTTGCAACAAAAAGAGATCGTGATAGCCACCTTGGTTTCTGCCATTTTGGTTACCCTGGCGATGTACTTCGTGTTCAGGCGTTTTTGGGGTACAGCGGTGGCGGTGGTTTCGATGCTCTTGGGTTTGCTGCTTTTTGTGGGCTTTCTGGGTGGATTTGTACGCGAACTCAACACCCTTTCAGCCCTGTATCCGGTTTTGGTACTCATCATTGGCACTTCCGATATTGTGCACATTATGTCGAAGTACAACGACGAGTTGCACAAAGGCCATGCCCGCGACAAAGCGATGTGGAATACCATCCGGGACGTAGGTTTGGCCACTTTTATGACCGCCTTGACTACGGCTATTGGTTTTGCCTCTCTGGTGACCAATCGGGTGATGCCCATCAAAGATTTTGGAATAAATGCCGCAGTAGGCGTAATGATCGCCTATTTTACGGTCATCTTGTTTACCACCGTGATGCTGACCTGGTTTCGAGCCGATCAAATTGCCCAGCCGGAAAAAGAACACGCCTTCTGGGAGCGCTTGCTCCAGGGCATTGTTGATTTCACACGCAATCATCCTCGCGCCATTGTGCTGACCACCATCGGCGTATGCTTGTTGAGTTTATTGGGCATTTCCAAGATCACCACCAATTACGACATCATCAGCAACTTGCCTCGAAACAGCAAAATAAAAACCGATTTTTTGTTTTTTGAAAAACACCTGGCTGGATTTCGGCCTATGGAGTTTGCCATTTTTATCCAAGGCAAGTACCGTGCGGATGACTTTGAGGTACTGCGAGAAATGGAAAAAATTGAAAAAGAACTGCACAAAGCTAGTTTTATACAAGCCATTTTTTCTAGCACCGCCTTGTACAAAAGCATCAATCAGATGTACCACAACAACCGAGTGGATGCCTATCGCCTGCCTGAAAGCAAAGAAGAATTTGAATCCTACCGCCGGGCGGCCAAGCGCTTGCCGCAGTTTAGTGCCAATGTCTTGGTCAGCAAAGATGGACGCAAAGCGCGCATCACTTCCAGAGTAAGTGACATTGGCGCCGACAACATCAAGGCGTTTGGGAATAAACTGGAAAGATGGATTGATACCAATATCGATTCCACCATTATCCAGGTCAGGCGAACCGGCACGGGGTTGATTATGGATAAAAATTCGGCCTACATTCGCAGCAACCTCTTGCTCGGACTCTTCTCCTCCATTGGCTTGATCAGTTTGATCATTGCATTCGTATTGCGCAGCTTCCGCATGATGGTGATTTTTTTATTGCCCAATTTTGTGCCGCTGTTGGTTGCAGGGGCATTGCTGGGGTATTGGGGCGTTGAACTAGACGCAGGAATCTCCATTGTCTTTTCGGTGGTGTTTGGTATTGCCGTAGACGACACCATTCACTTTTTGTCAAAATTCAAATTGGAACTCAACCAGGGACATACCGTTGAAGAGGCTTTGCGGGTCACTTTGCTCGAAACGGGCAAGGCACTTATCCTTACTACCGTTTTTCTTTTCTTCGGATTTTTAGTCCTGCTTTTTTCACAGCACCCCACCAGCGTCGTCATCGGATTGCTTACCAGCATTACCCTGATGGCCGGAATGGTGACTGAATTGATGTTGGCTCCGGTACTGGTCAGGTGGCTGATCAAGTAACCTTTTTCTGTCATTTACGTATGATGATAAGTACAGGTAGGTGCAACTTTAAAAGTTTTTGCTACCTTTACAATCCAACGGTAACCAAACATCATGGAAATCAGTGGTTGTAGATCAACAATTTGACTAAAAATGATTGATTGAAAATCACCATAAAACCATTAATAACCTTAGCTATGGAATCGTCGTGTCAAAAAATTTTGCTGGCGATGCTAACGCTTTTATTGTGCCTTAGCCTCGAAACCCACGCAAAAAATCCAACAAACGAGACCGAACTGGACGAAGCGGAAATTACCCGCCGACTCTACGCGATGGAGAACAGAGTAGTGAAACCAAGGTATGATCCCGTAGTAATGGGATACCTTAAAACTTATCTGGTTCGAGGTCGCGAAGGAACGGAACAAATGCTCGGACGTCGCTTTATTTATTTTCCCCTCTTTGAAGATGTCCTTTTTCAAAATGACCTGCCTGAAGAATTAAAAGCCTTGTCCATTGTTGAGTCTGCTTTGCACAACCGCGCGATTTCGCGGGTTGGGGCCATGGGGCTTTGGCAATTTATGGCTCCAACGGCACGTAATTTTGGACTCCAAGTGGATGCCAACATTGATGAGCGCCGGGATACCCGCCGTTCAACCGAGGCCGCTGCCGCATACTTGAAAAACCTGTACAAGGAATTCTCTGATTGGGAATTGGCCATTGCGGCATACAATTCAGGTAGTGGAAGAGTGATTCGGGCAATCAAGCGCAGCCGGGGAACCAACTATTGGGCAATCCGGGGCGATCTTCCCCGCGAAACCGCCAACTATGTCCCCGCCTTCATTGCGGCCAGCTATCTTCTGGAGCATTTTGAAAAGCACGGGCTTACCCCAAAATATCCCGCTGAGGAATTGTTGCTCACCACCTCCATCAAAGTGCATCAAGACTTAAGCTTTGAGCAGGTTGCTACACTTACTGGTGTGACCATGGAAACCATTGAGTTTCTCAATCCAGCCTACAACCGCAAAACCATCCCGGCTAGTACCAAAGGATATTACCTTACCTTGCCATCCAAAGTGATGGAAAAAGTGCGGGTATACCTGGAAACCAATCGCCCGGATGGAACCATTAAACCTGAACTCTATTCCAGCATCAAAGCCCCCAAAGTGCGGGAACTGGATGCCTCGGCAAGTATGCTGGTAGAAGAAAGCCACGAAGTAAGCAAAGGTGAAACGCTGCAAGAGCTGGCTGGAATTTATGGCTGTACAGTAGACAAAATTCGGGAATGGAACAAGTTGGACACCGCAGCTATTGCACCAGGTCAGTTGCTGAAAATTTTCCGCCCAAAAGGGAGGGAACTCAAATTTAGGATAGAGCGAATGGAAGCCGTAAGCTTGATTCCCATGCTCACATTGGCGATCCAGCAAACGACCAAAATCCTGGAAAATGCCGCATCCAAAGACGTAGCTGGCCAGGAAGCCTTCCAATACTATGTCACAACCCGACCAGAGAGTATTTTTGAAATTGCTGATCGCTTCCCCGGCGCAACCCTTCAGGATATTCTCAAAATCAATGATCTCCCTTCCAATCGGATTATTCGAGCCGGAACTCGACTGAAAATCCGTAAACTTTAAATACCTCAATTTAACTG
This sequence comes from Haliscomenobacter sp., assembly GCF_040403615.1. NCBI lineage: Bacteria > Pseudomonadati > Bacteroidota > Saprospiria > Saprospirales > Haliscomenobacteraceae > Haliscomenobacter > Haliscomenobacter sp. The sequence goes on from NZ_JBBAKG010000014.1 coordinate 61,992, forward strand.
ATCCAGAAGTGTTGATTACTTCTGGATCAGTTTCCGTTTTTAACTCCAAAAAATCAACAACCATGTCGAATCAATTTATGAACATCCTGTCGGAGCACCTGGATGATGACAACTTCATTGACAAACTAAGCGATCAAATTGGTGGTGCTGAAAGAGAGCAAACCCGCGCGGCTGCCAATGGCATCGTTACGGCGATGAGCAGCGCCATTACCAAAACTGCCAGCAACGAGCAGGGTGCAACTGGCCTTCTGGGTATGTTGGATACCGATCACGACGGCAGTGTTTTGGACAACATCATGGAGATGGTTTCAGGTGGCAATTCCAATTCGGGTCAAGGTGGTGGTGGACTCCTCCAAAACGGGGCCGGTCTGGTAAGCTCACTCCTTGGTGGCAAGCAAAATGGCATCATTGACATGATCAGCAAAATGAGTGGCTTGAGTGGCGATAAAACCGGCAACTTGATGGCTATGCTTGCACCCATGATCATGGGCGCCCTGGGCAAAAGCAAAAAAGAAGGCGGTCTGGATATTGGTGGCATCATGAACATGCTGCAAGGTACCCAACAAAAAACCAGCGGCAATCCAGCAATGGACATGATCGGCAAGTTTTTGGACAAAGATGGCGACGGTGACTTTACCGACGATCTCCTGGGTGGAGTAGGCGGTGGCTTACTGGGCGGCTTGTTCGGAGGCAAGAAATAAGCAAAACAGAGGGTGAGCGGGGTATCCCTTGTTCACCCTTCGTTTTTTTCGTCCCTAAGTCTTCTCAAGATTGCCAGTTCCTGGTACGCTTTGCGCGCTTCCTGGGCTGGATACCCAAAGTAAACTTTTCCTGCTTCCAAATCCTTTGAAATGCCACTTTTAGCTTGTACTACGACTCCGTTGCCAATGCTTAGGTTTTGAGCAATGCCCACCTGGCCGTACAAAATCACATCATCTCCTACTACTGTATTCCCGCCGATGCCTACCTGAGCAGCAAACAAGCAGCGTTTGCCAACGACTACATCGTGACCAATGTGCACCTGCCCATCCAGTTTGGTGCCTGTACCAATGCGGGTTTCGCCCGATACGCCCTTGCAAATGGTACAACCTGGCCCAATGTCAACCCGATCTTCCAAAACGACCATTCCTCCTGAACGCCATTTTTGAAAACCTTCCGGCGTGCGTTTGAAGTAAAAAGCTTCGGATCCAATGACCGAACCCGATTGCACAATTACCTCTTCTCCAATCTGTGTGTATTCTGCAATGGTCACGTTGGCCATGATGTGGCTATTTGCACCAATTTTAACATACGGCCCAATCACCACATTGGGTTCGATGATGGCACTTGGATGAATCTCCGCCAAAGGACTAATGCTTACTTGTAGCGGATGGTAGGGCCGGTGTTCCAACACCAGACTGTCGTATGCCTTGAATGGCTCATCGCACAGCAGCAGGGTTTTTCCTGCGGGAGGGACAACGCGTTCGTTCAAAATGACGAATGTTGCCAGTGAGCTGAGTGATTTTTCAAAATATTTTTTGACATCTACAAACGTGATATCGCCAGGGCGTACCTGGTGTATTTCATTGATGCCTATAGCCAAAGCTTCTTGATCTCCAATGACTTCAGCATTTATTTTTTGTGCTATTTCACGAATGGGTATGGGTCTGTCGAAATTCATCTGCCGATTTTAAGAGGCAAAGAAAATGAAAAAGGTTGATTTTTTTCATCCTGAAGAAAATCCAAACTTCTTTAAGCCCCGTATATCTAGTTGTAATTTATTTTACAAATCACCCAACAATTTTTCTAAATCATGAAGAACGTCTTGAAATTGGCCGTTATGGCCTTCGCATTGTTTTGTGTATCCTTGAGCGTTAATGCTCAAGTTGGTAATGTAATGGTAGGTGGAGAGCCTATGCTTCCTGCCAAAAACATCATCGAGAATGCTGTAAACTCAAAAGCCCACACTACCCTGGTAGCAGCAGTAAAAGCGGCGGGTTTGGTAGAAACACTACAAGGCAAAGGCCCATTTACAGTATTTGCACCTGTAAACGATGCTTTTGAAAACCTGCCAGCAGGTACAGTAGAAACCCTATTGAAGCCAGAAAACAAAAAATCCTTGACAGGAGTCCTGACTTACCACGTGGTATCCGGCAAGTACGATTTCAATGCATTGGTTGCATTGATCAAGAAAGGCAAAACCAGCTTGGCCACAGTGAATGGTGCAAAACTCACCTTCAAAATGAACGGCTTGCACAACATTCAGGTGGTTGATGAAAGTGGTGTTGCCGCCAACATCAGCACTTACGATGTGTATCAATCCAATGGAGTGATTCACGCTATCGATGCTGTGTTGTTGCCTAAAATGTAAGCACAAAGATCAAATAAAGGGGAATCATTATTAAGTGAAGCCCGATCAACTTTCTAGTTTGATCGGGCTTCCTTTTTTTTTGCCTTAGTAGTGGGGCAAAAAAAAGTGTTCATTTTTATTGAGCCACAGGATTAGACAAGACACTTAAAATGAATTGTTTACTCATCTAATCCTGTGGCAAAAATGAACACTTATTTTTTTGTCGCCCCTTATCCGATTTAGAACGTAATGGCGTACTTCAGCAAGAGCTGCTGGGTCACACTCAAGCGTGGCCCGGTAACTGCTTTTCCAGTACCATCCACTTTGATACCGTTGATGGCATTGAAATCAGAAGTAAACATGTTCATGTCGTCGTCGTAATAGAAATTGGCCAAAACCGCCAGTTGGAAGTTTTTAAACAAAGTCCAGGAGAGGCTGTTGCGCCAGTCTACGTCGATGTTTTGAGGATTGCTGAGGTAGTTGCTGAACATCAAGAGGTTAGAGGTGTAAGTCAGCTTATCGCCAAAGAATTTGTTGTTGTACAAAATCCGCAATTGGCTACCCAACTGGGCATCCACATTTTTGGCCGAAACGATTCCTCCCTGGGCATTTTTGGTTACCGGGTTGCCGTGCACACCGCGCAGGGCAACAGCATCGTTGCTTACAATGATCCACTTGGCGCCCAATGGGGAATAAAACAAGGAAAGCTTGGCAGTAGGCTTATAATCGATACCCACCGCAAGGTTGATGATAGCAGGTGAAAACAACTGCGACAAACGGGCCGAGCCTTCTACATTGTTCAGAAAAAGCCCGGGAAAGCTGCTTCCCCCCTGATAGGTAGGGGTCAACTGACTCAAGAAGTTCAAGTCTGCAGCATAAAAGATTTTAGAAGTTTCACTGGTTTTGTAGCCAATCTTGGAGGAAAATACCAATTCGTCCAATGATTTTTGGAAAGGTACATTGGCATTCGTTGCGCCGATGCGCACTATCCCAACGCCCAAGCGCTGTACACCAAAGTTCCATTGCCCCTGGTTTCCCCAAGCAACGCGATTTTTTTGGTAATTGCCAAAAACGTTGATGCCGCCGCCAAATCCCAGGCGGTCTTGTGCCGATCCCTGGCGAGGGTTGATGTTGAGCAATTGATCAAAGGCCAGTGCAAATCCGGCTCCGCTTTTCCAGTAGGAGGTATCTTTGGGAGCTTCTTGTCCAAAAGCAGCACTGGTGAGCAGGAAGAACAACAAAAAGAGCGGTAAAAGTGATTGTTTCATTTTGCTAAGTTGAGTAGATAATAGAGGATTGGCTAACCATCATCATGCGTTGGTCCAATCCCTTTCAAGAGGTATTATTTAAAAATTTCGTATTTCTCGCTGGAAAGTTTGTTGAGAGGCACCACAATTTTGCGGTCATCGGTGTCCAGGGTCATGGTGGAATTGTCCATTTCCAGTACCTTGCCTTTTACCCCATCGATGGCAATGGTATCGCCAATGTGAACCTTATTTTTGTTGTAGTAAGCCGCCAGTAAATTGCCCACCAATGGCCGCGAAGCATAGCCATAGCCTACCGCAAAAGCACCCACAATACCTGCCAGGATGATGGAAAGATTGTCCTGGATGAAATTGGTATCGATCCCCGCTTGCGACAAGGTGATCATGGCTACGTTGATGAACACAAAGTAGAAGACAAAATTAGCAATCAATCCCGCTGCTGGAATGTTGAGTGAAGCACAAGCCGTATGCACCAGTTTTTTGAGCACATCTGCGAATAGAATGCCGATTACAAAAACGATCAAGGCGGACAAGATCCGGGGCAGGTATTCAAAGATTTTACTGATCATTTCCGAAACCGCAGAAATGCCCATGGTATCAGCCGCAGCCATGAAAAAGAAGATGAAAATCAGGTAGTAAAAAAACTTCCCGATCATCACCGATGGCTTGATGGTCATGGGTGAGCGGGCAATAAAATCGATTTGGTTGAGGCGCTCTCCCAATTTGTCGGCTCCGATGCGCTCCAAAAGTTTTTGAAAAAAACGCGAAATCATTCTACCCAAAAACCAACCCAAAAACAACAAGAGCAGCGCGCCGATGAATTTTGGCACAAAGGAAATCATGCCCATGAAAAATTGATCAAACATGGGTTGGTACTTATTGTAAAGATCGTCGAACCATTGTGGAACGCTGAGTAAAAATAGGTTCATAATGAGTGGCTTAGGTTAAAGGATATGATTACCGAATGATGTCTGGACTTTGTGGCCCTCCGCCAATTGGCCCTTTGCTTTCGGGGCGGTCAGGCGTATTGGGTGGAATGTGATTGGGGTTTTCTTCCGTTTCTGGGCCGGCACCGCCCGCCGCCATGACCATCACGCCCACCATTTGGGACATGTACAGGTCTGCAACATCGCCGAGCATTCGCAAAAAACCGAGGTTTCCCCATACGTTGCTCACAATGCGCTCGTATTTTATTGGGTCGATGCGGTCGATGTCTTCATCGAGCATCCGTTTGAAATTATTAGAATTCATAAGCCGACTAATTTGTATTTGGGAATAGATCATCTTTGATCTTCTGAGCTTTTTCTTTGGCACGTTTTATTTGCATTTTCACCGCGCTTTCAGTTTTATCCAGAATATCAGCAATGTCTTTAATAGGCATGTCATCCTGGTATTTCATCAAAAGGATCATGCGGTCGGCTGTGGGAATTTCGTCCAAAACCTTGCGCAGGGTGTCGACTTCGAGTTGCAGCAAAGCCTCATCCGGCACCTCATCGGCCGTATCAGGAGCTTTCTCGACATCGTCGGTGAATAACTCACCATGTTTTTTGTTCCTCCGCAAATAATCAATGCAAAAATTGTAGGTAATGGAATAAAGCCAGGTAGAAAATTGAGCTTTTTCACCAAATTTTGAAAGATTGAGGAAAATCTTCAAAAAGATCTCCTGCGTTGCATCGTGCGCCAATGCCTCGTTTTTGAGGATGGAGATGCACTTTGCATAAACCTTGCTTACATAGCGGTTGTAAAGCACCGTGAAACACGGATTGGCCTGGGTTTGCAGGTAAACGTGGATCACTTCAAAATCCCGCATTTCTTTAGTACAGGTAACAGCACTCAATTTCTTCCAGGTGTTGATTCACCAGCGAAGATAAACAAAAACCGTGATTTGCATTTTAAGGAACGATGAAGAAACAACTGCCCCATTTTCACTTTGCTCTTTTACGCTTATCCATCCTATCTTTTTCGTTAAATAGGCTTGCTATTCGCCTCAAAAGATAGTTGACTAAGCGCAAAATAGCTGCGTTTAAATGTGCCATTTATTTCTTCATCGTTCCTTTGACGACAAGAACTGCAAAAAGACACGCTGAAAAACAGGAAAATCTTAAAATTTTTAACTAAAAGTATTACATCGCCCCTTAGCTCCCTATTTTGGACAATTATTCACCTCAATCTCTTTCAATGGCCTTGGAAATCGAAGTTTGTGTTGATACCCTGGAAGCAGCCCTCGTCGCTGAAGCGAATGGCGCTACTCGCATTGAACTCTGTGGGCGCCTGGATTTGGACGGAACAACCCCGGATGAAGCTTTTATTCAAGCAGCCTTAACCCAGTTGCAGATTCCGATTCACGTGATGATTCGGCCCAGGGGTGGAGATTTCGTCTATTCAGAAGCCGAATTTGCCGAGATGGAGCAAGCCATCGACCGTTGCAAGGCCCGGGGTGTTCCTGGCGTAGTATTGGGTGCGCTGACCGAATCTGGAACCCTGGATCTGACGCATATTCTAACGTTGGCCGCTCGCGCCAAACCCGAAATGCTGGTGGTTGTACACAAGTGCATCGATTTTACCCCAGATCCCGCTGCTGCTTTTGATCAACTTCTCGAACACGCTGATTTGATCGATTACGTCCTGACTTCGGGTGGCAAACCCACCGCCAAAGAAGGGCTACCTGTATTGCAATACATGATCAACCAGGGGCGAGATCGCATCAAAGTGATGGCTGCCGGAAAAATCACCAAAGACAATTTGAATGAACTATCCGATGCGCTTGGTGCTCCTGCCTACCACGGTCGATTGATCGTTTAGGCAATATTATTCAACTATTAGGCGTACTTTAAACGTTTACCTCAACAACCCAAAAACCAATGCGTCTTCTACCCCTCCTGTTGTTACTTGGCTGGACAAGCCCCTTGTTGGCTCAACTTGACCTGGGCACCCATTTCATGCGCGGCACCTGGCAGGCTTACCAAAGCAATCCTGCCTTATTGCCTCAACAGCGTATTACCATTTCTTTGCCCAACATTTATGGTTATGGCGAAGTAAGTGGATTCACCTTAGACCAAGTGTTGGAAAAAAACAGTGCCGGAACAACCATATTAAATGTAGATAAAGCCATCAGCCTACTGAAACCCGAAAACTACATCCGGGATCGCATAGACCTAGGTACTCTTGGCGTGGGATTTCACGTTGGGGGCTGGTATTTATCCTTGGGGCACAACATCCGTCAAAGTGCGTTTGCAAAATACCCCAAAGAACTGGCGCAGTTGGCCTGGAAAGGCAATGCCCAATTCGTTGGACAGGAAATACAAATTGCACCCAAAGTTGGCATTCAAACCTATCAAGAAATTAGCTTGGGCCTGGGCTTTAAGGCTTCCAAGCGTTTTACCTTGGGCGCACGCGTCAAGCTGCTCAATGGCATGGGCAATATTTCATCGCGGAATCAAGACTTTCGTCTGTTTACCAGCGATGACGTGTACCAATTGACCGTTGATGCCGATTATGGGCTGAACGCCGCCGGTACCCAATTACAATACAATGGTTTCCGTGACATCAGCGCCAAATTGGATGCGGCAACTTTCAATTGGAGCAGTGCCTGGACAAACAACACGGGCTTTGCACTTGATTTGGGCGCTAGCCTGAATTTGGGCAGACTCGAATTGGCCGCCAGCATCCTTGATCTTGGGCAAATCAACTGGAAGCAAGACGTGACCAACTTGGCCATCAAAGGAAAATACAGTTTTGAAGGACTGGATGTCTTTCCGCAGGTTTGGACCGATTCGGTCAGTTTTTCCAGCATCATCGATACCTTGGAAGCCCGCTTTAAGATCAGCGAAACCAATCAGGTATATGCCTCGGTGCTGCCAACCTATTCTTTTTTTAGTGCCAATTTGCACATTACGGACAAAACCAGCCTTGGAGCGCTGGCGTATGGCGAGCGAATCTTGGGTGAATGGCTTCCCGCGCTGGCCTTGAGTGGCCAAACCGAACTCTTCAAAGGGTTCACCATTGGTGCGGTATACGTGGTCCGCAACAAGCGATTCGACAATTTCGGCGTCAATACCAGTTTGAAAATTGGCCCCCTGCAAGCCTTTGCTGCAACCGACAATTTGCTAACGCTCCTGCAAGGTAGCAACAGCAATGCCATTAATATTCGGGCTGGTTTGAATCTTGTTTTTGGCAAAATGGAGAAATCCCCCAAGCAGAAAGAGGAGGACGACAAAGATTTTTTCAAAGAAAAGATAAAAAACTGAAAATTGGGGTTGTTTGAAAGCACCGGAGCTATTACCTTTGCACTCGCTTTTTAAGTAAAGCTTTTTTGGCGTGGTAGCTCAGCTGGTTAGAGCGTGCGATTCATAATCGCAAGGTCGGCGGTTCAAGCCCGCCTCACGCTACATGTAAATTTTAAAAGCCCTCTACTGGTTTTCCAATAGAGGGCTTTTTTTGTTGTTGCAGTACTTAGTGGTTATTCTTCGGAGTCTGCTCTGCAAGCTGCTTTTTTCAAGTAAGTGCCAATTTTGGCATGTTCGGGATCTTTCAAAACCAATTTCCCGCCTTCAGCTTCGGTCAATTCTCCGGTCATTTCGCCTACCATGTCCTCTTCGAGGACGAATACTTTTTCTTCTGACTGTTCGCTGCCTTCGATGATGTAGTTCCAATCGGCAGTAATGGTGTTTCCATCCAGGGTGCCAACAAGTTCACCGCGGGCGCCATCTTTTTCCCAGGGTTGCCAGGCCATAAAGCCGGTTACATCTGTGCCATCGATCGTAAGGGTCAGGAAAGTCGAGTCTGGTCCTTCTGAGTAAAGGTAGCAAGTAGTACCATCTGCAATGGTGGTTTCGGTTTCTTCAGAAGTTTCATCCTCAGCAGGTTTAGCTTTGGGTTGACAGGCCAACACGGTTAGTGCCAGAGCGAAAAAAGTTAGAAATCTGAGCATCATAGAAATTTTAGAGCGTTTATGGAAAAGGAATTCCTGGTTCAAGTTAAAAAGCTTGCACAAAATAGTCTGTCAATACAGGCATTTTTTTGCAAAAAGCAGCTAATTTCCGGCAATCAATGCACTGGAGGGAATGGATTTTACGAATACACTACTGCTTACGCTGCGCCTGGCCGCCATCACTACTTTTATTTTGCTTCTGCTGGGCATACCCGTTGCTTATGGTTTGGCGCGCAGCCGCAGTGCCTGGAAACCAGTATTTGAAGCATTGGTCAGCATGCCCCTGGTGTTGCCGCCAACCGTGATTGGTTTTTACTTATTGCTGGCTTTAAGCCCCAATGGTAGTTTTGGGCATTGGCTACAGGATACTTTTGAAGTACGCCTGGTGTTTACGTTTAGTGGGCTGGTTTTGGGTTCACTGATCTACAGCTTTCCCTTTATGGTGCAACCGCTGCAATCTGGCTTCGAAAATTTACCTGCACATTTGGCCGAGGCATCGTACACGCTGGGAAAATCAAGCTGGACAACCCTCTGGTGGGTACTGCTGCCCAATATTCGGCCAGCGCTATTGAGTGGAATTGTACTGGCCTTTGCGCATACGGTAGGCGAATTCGGAGTCGTGCTGATGATTGGGGGCAATATCCCTGGCGTGACCCGGGTAGCCTCTATTGCCATTTACGATGAGGTAGAAGCACTAAATTTTGCCGAAGCCAATCGCTATGCGCTGAACCTGGTGTTGCTTGCCTTTGTATTCCTCGTCTTATTTTTTCGTTACAATCGCCGGTCTCAATCATGGACTTTATGAACAGAACGTCTCAATGAATAAGTTGGTAAGTACCCTCAATTTTGACCTGCACTTACGCGATGGACGGCGCTCTTTTCACCTGGAGGTAGATTTTCAGTTGCATCCCGGCGAATTGTTGGCACTCACTGGCCCATCGGGCAGTGGAAAAACCACGGTACTGCGTATTCTTGCTGGTCTGGAAAATCGAGCCAAAGGTCAACTTATTTTTCAGAGAGAAGTGTGGCAAGACAGTTCCAAACGCATTTTCCTTCCCCCTCAACAGCGTTCAATCGGCGTGGTTTTTCAGGATTACGCCTTGTTTCCCAATATGAATGTGGCGCAGAACCTGCGTTTTGCCTTACCTAAAGCAGCTGATGGCGCGTTGATCGAGGAGTTGTTGGAAGTCATGGATCTTATGGATCTCCGCAATGCCCTGCCGCTTGAACTATCGGGTGGCCAACAGCAAAGGGTTGCGCTGGCACGAGCACTCGTACGCCGTCCCAAACTGTTGTTGCTTGATGAACCCCTCTCGGCTCTGGACACCCAAATGCGCGAACATTTGCAAACCTACATTCTGGAGCTGCACCGGCGGTACGACCTCACTACCTTATTGATCAGTCATCATCCCGAAGAAATTCAACGCCTCGCTGATCGCATGTTGATGATGGAAAAAGGCAAAATAGTCAGGGAATCCATTCCAGCTCAAGATACTCCCGAAGGCTTGGTGCTTCAGGCCATTTGGAGGGGCATCCACGAAGGAATGGCACAGGTACAGTTGGGTGAAAATTTTCTTCAAACTCCCCTATTTATCCCGACCATAAAAACCTTTAGCGCCGGGCAAATTGTCAAAATTCGAATGCTGTCAAAAACTACTTTTGAAGTATTGGGAATGGGTGAATAACTTTTCACCCCATTAAAAAAATTGCCGGACGCTTGTGCAGGTCTTTGGGCGGATTTTTTTTCCACTCCTCAATTTTACGGGTCAAAATAAATTCAGTGGGCAAAGTCAAGTCAACTGCAATGCAAAAGCGGGTTTGCGGCGCGAGGTGTTGGAGTGCTGCATCCACGATTTGCTGATTGCGGTAGGGTACTTCTATGAAAATTTGGGTACTGTTTTCGCGTTGTACCAATTGCTCCAGTCTTTTGAATTGTTGTCCCAAATCCTGTTTTTTGGCGCTCAGGTATCCTTGGAAACTGAATTTTTGGCCGTTCATTCCTGAGCCCATCAATGCCAGCAAAATCGAGGAAGGCCCCACCAGGGGGACAACCTGAATCCCTTGTTGGTGCGCCAGCCTTACGACTTCAGCACCGGGATCAGCTACTCCTGGGCATCCGGCCTCCGACATCAGGCCGATGTTGCGGCCAGCGATGGCGGGCGCCAAAAATTGCTGGTATTCACTTTCTTTGGTATGCTCGCTTAGTTCCACCATTTCAAGTTCGGGCAAAGGCCGGGGGTGCTTGGCTGCCTTGATGAAATAGCGAGCGGTTTTGGCGCGCTCTACGATGAAGTAATCGAGTTGTCGTAAGGTTTGGGCCACATATTCCGGGATGGTCTGACTGGCATTTTCGCCCAGCGGGACGGGAATCAGAAAAAGCTTGCCGTATTGTTGTTGCATTAGATTTTGCCTGCGTTTGGACTTGCAGCGAGACCGAAGCTCGGCACAATGTTTGCTGATTAAATGACACTTGGTGAATTCACCATCAGGTGTCGATTTTGTTCCTGTTTTACACGTGGGTTCATCAAGGCAAACCACAAGGGAGGAAACAAGGAAATAATGATGGAGGTTGGATAACCAAACGGCAATTGTGGACTTTCGTCAAAGTGGCGTAAAATCTGGTACTTCCGACTCGTTTTGAAGTGGTGATCCGAGTGTCGGGTCAGTTCGTACAAGAAAATACGACCCAGTTCATGATCCGAATTCCAGGAGTGCCAGGGTTGAACGGGTTCGGGGCGGCCATTGGGCAGCATGGATCGGCGCAGCCCATAATGTTCGATGTAGTTGACGCATTCAAGCAGTAGGAATCCAAAAACGGCAACAGCGATGGCATAAGGCACCATCCACCAGGCATAAAAAAGTCCCACGCTCAGCAGATACCCCAACTGGAACACCTGAAAACGCAGCATTTCGTTGTTCCAACTGAGCCAATGGGCCGAATTGGCTTTTTGCAACCGGTCTGCTTCCAGTTTCCAGGCATTGCGCCAGGATCCGGTTACCGAGCGCAACCAAAATGCATACAGGTTTTCGCCCAAGCGCGCCGATGCCGGATCGGCATCGGTACTCACGTGTTTGTGGTGACCACGATTGTGTTCTATGAAAAAATGCATGTACAAGGCCGACAAGAGCAGGATTTTGGCCATCATAATTTCGGATGCTTTGCTGCGGTGTCCTAGTTCGTGCGCCACATTGATGCCGATGGTACCCACAATCAAGCCCACACTGCAGGTCATGCCCACCAATTCATAGGTTTGGGCAGTGCCTGCAAATACTTGCTGAAAATAAACGTGCAAAATGAATAACAGCAGCGGAACATTGAGGTACAACAAAAGGTCGAAAAACCAGGTATTGACTTGCCTGCTTTCTTCTTCAGGAGAGAAGTTGCGGGTAGATTGCGGACTGACAATCTCCAGCAAGGGAATCATCACGAAGCCCACATAGATGCCTGCAAACGACCAATGACCTTGCTCATACAAGCCCCACAGCGCAGCTAAAGGAGCCAAATAGGCGATCAGGTACTTTAAATTGTTCCATTTCATGGTAAAAAGCGTTTGAGTTTGGGATTCAGCGGTATTGTTCCACGCGAACTCCAAAACATTTAATTATTTTTGCCTCCTCAAAACCGAAATCACGAATCTATGTTAGAGTTGGGGGATTTAAATACCTCAATTTTACAAGTATCCAGATATGAGCAAAAAATTCTTTACGCTAAAGGTTAAAGAAATCCGCCCGGAAACCGCGGATGCAGTTACAGTTTTGTTTAGCATTCCCGAAGATATAAAATCTGAGTTTGTTTACAAAGCTGGACAATACCTTACCCTCAATTTTTTGATCAACGGCAAGGAAGCGCGCCGGGCCTACTCTATGTGTAGCAGTCCACTTGAGCCCGATATTGCGGTAACGGTCAAAAGAGTAAAAAAAGGCTTGGTGTCCAATTACATCGGCGACAAACTTCGCCCAGGCGATGAAGTGGAGGTAATGCAACCCGATGGCCGCTTTACGCCAGTATTGGATCCTGACCAGCGCAAAACCTATTATCTCTTTGGGGCAGGAAGTGGCATTACGCCTTTGATGTCGATATTGCAAACCATTTTGGAAGAAGAGCCCCAAAGTTCGGTGCACCTGCTGTATGGCAACCGCAGTGAAGACACCATCCTGTTTAAAGCGCAACTGGATCAATTGTTGATCCGTTACGACGGTCAATTGACCGTAACGCATACCCTGAGTCAACCCAAACGCGACAAACCCAAGGGATTGTCTGGAATTTTTGCCAAAGGCACCATTGCGTGGGAGGGATTGGTTGGCCGGATTGATAACGCTTCTATCAATCGGTTTTTGATGGAACATCCCAACAATACCAAAGAAGCAGAATACTTCATTTGTGGCCCAGGCGCAATGATCGATGCGGTTGAACAAGCCGTAAATGCCAGGGGAATTGACAAAAAACACATTCACGTTGAGCATTTTACGGCTAATATTGACCCCAATGCCCCGCACGTAAGCGGTGTGAGTGGAGCCCAGGTGATCGCCATCCTCAATCGCCAAACCCATACCGTAACCGTAGCCCCCAACAAAACCATTTTGGATGCTTTGTTGGATCAAAAACTGAATCCACCCTATTCCTGTACCTCTGGCGCTTGCTCAAGCTGTATGGCTAAAGTGCTCAAAGGCTCGGTAAAGATGGACGCCTGTTATGCCTTGGATGACGAGGAGGTGAAAAATGGTTTTATCCTGACCTGTCAGTCGCACCCAACCTCAGCCGAAGTAGAAATTACGTATGATGTTTAGTAATTAAATATCCTCGTTTTACTCAAACAAGTGCTCAAAGGCAAAACAATTATTTATGCCCTTTCACGCCTATTACCTGTCGGTATTCTTGTGCCTATGGCTCAGTCAAACTGGACTATATGCTCAAGACTCCCGACGGATAGGCATAGATTATGAGCATACTTATCCACATTATGGACCAGTTCTTAGCCCGAACGGCAGCTTTCTTTTGTATTCAGAAGAAAAGAATGAGGCAAACCTGGGCCGGGAAAATTTAGCCGATATCTGGATTTGTCACCACTTGGGCGACAATAAATGGAGCCGACCTGTCAATGCGGGAATTCCACTCAATTCCGACCTGACAGATCAATGCCTGGCGGTAAACCTGGACGAAAATGAACTTTTTTTGCTGACAGAAGATGTGCAGGGAAAAAAATCAATCGCCCAGTCCAAGCTCAACAATCGTACCTGGAGCATACCCCAGGTGATGCAGATTGAACCTTGGGATTCTCTGTACGAAATTCGGCATGGATTTGTAAGCAATGATGGACAAACCCTTTTGTTGTGTCTTTTTCATCCAGATAGCTCCCGGCAACAATCCAATATTTATGTGGCTCAGCGGGAGAGCGATTTGTCCTGGAAAAATTTGCAATCCCTGGGGCCTGTAGTCAATACCAATGGGCAAGAGCGGAGTGCATTTTTGGCGGCAGATGGACAAACCCTTTATTTCTCCTCCAACGGACACAAAGGATATGGCGGGCTGGATCTTTTTGTAAGCAGGCGAACCACCAACTCCTGGACAGATTGGAGTCCTCCTGTTAATCTTGGTGCCCCTTTCAATTCCAGCAACGACGATTGGGGTTTTACAACGTCTGTTTTGGGCGAAAAAGCCTGGTGGAGCACCTCAGAAAAGAATTTGAAATACATCCGTACTGCCAATATTCCGGATGGGTTGCGGCCTCAGCATGTCATCCTGGTCAAGGGGCTGGTTTATCAACCGTTTTCCAAAACGATTGCGCCAAATGTCAACGTCACGTTGAATTATTTCGACCTGCTAAGAGGGAAGAAAATGACTCGGCAGGGTATTACCAATCAGCAAGGGAAATACCAGTTGCTGTTGCCACGCAATTCCGAAATGACCGTTAGCGGATTAACAGATGTATACTTTTCACCATCCTATAATCTGTTGGGCAAAGGCCCTGCCGTAACCGAACGGGAAGACAATGAGGCAGAATTGATGAAAGTCATTAAAATCAAATCTCCTGCTTACCAACAGGTTGAATCGGAAATTGAAACGCTGCAACTGGCGATCAATGCAAAAGCCAACGAAATCCGAGCACTGGATAAGGAATGTATCAAATACATAGATGCAATCCTGCATTTGCAGGACGATACTATCCCTGGGGATTTATCCACCAAGTCATCCGAAATGGGCATGAAAAAGCTCAAGGAGGAATACGAGGCTGCTCAAAAACAGCAAGCATTGCTGTTTTTTCATGACGAGCCCAAACGCGACGCCAATGTGGAGTTATCCATAGGGGGTCTTCCCAATGCAACCCCCAGAGCCATTCCAATCGATTTTGATGATTTTGCGCGGATCATTGAAATCCAGCAGCGTTGGGAGATTCTACCGGCTACGACTCAATCCTTGATTCGGCAAATGTTGTTGGAAGAAATAAAAAAGAAAGACAAGGAAATTACATCGGTAGATCGAATCCTCTGGCGATCAGAGAAAGACAGTATTCTGAACAAGCCAAACTTGTTGTTGCTGCCAGAAACAGCTTTATCCAGATGGAAAGGTGTTTTTGCGCCTTGCTTTGAATGGCAGGAAATCTTTTGCCGAGACATGGCCAATATGTTTTTACAAAAAAACCAGGCAGAACTTACATCAAAAATCAAAAATGATGTTCGCAACTATTTGCGGGCATTTCTCAATTACCGCCTTTCTCTGGCTCAGTCGGCTAACCTCAAAAGTCTTGTCCGGGAAAGGGTTGAGGCTCAATTGCAATTTGAACGGGAACATTTAGGTGAATTCACCGATTACCGAACCAAAGAAGAACCTGCCCCTGCGATTGACACTTTAACGGTAATCGCTAAAAATGAACTGGAACAAGACATCCAGCTTTTTGATCCTGTGATTGAAAAAACCATCGTGTTGGATGACATCGTCTTTTTGGCCAATCAAGCAGAATTGGACTCCTCTTCTTATATTGAGATAAATCGACTTGCCGCATTCCTAAAGGCCAATCCCAACCTGATCGTTGAAATTGTGGCGCATACCAACAACCATTGTACCTATAATTTTGCCGCAGATTTAACGGCGCGACGGGCAGAAAAAATTGCCGATTTGTTGATCACTTCTCCGCTCGAGGCCGAGCGCATCCGGCACCGAGGAATGGGTAAAGAACAAGCAATTGCGAGCAATGCCACCCTGAAAGGAAGATTGGTCAATCAACGGATTGAAATTACATTTTCGATCGAGTAGGGTCGCCCCTACGTGGGCGACCCTATCTGGCCATGTCAGGGCGACCCTATCTGGCCATGTCAGGGTGACCCTACTGGCCATGTCAGGGTGACCCTATCTGGCCATGTCAGGGTGACCCTACTGGCCATGTCAGGGCGACCACATAGGGTCGCCCTTACAGGTATTATCCGTTTTTCTTCGCTTCTTTGGCGGCCTTTTCTTTCGCCTTCATTTCGGCCTCTTTGGCTTTTGCTGCTTCTCGTTTTAGGTCTTCTTTTTCTCTGGCTGCATCTTCTTTGGCATCCAAAGCATCTTTTTTAGCCTTTTCCTTAGCCTTAGTTGCATCTTTTTTGGCTTTATCCTTAGCCTTAGTTGCTTCTTTTTTGGCTTTCTCTTTGTCCTTGGCGGCGTCAGCTTTGGCTTTAGCCGCATCTTTAGCGGCATCTGCTTTGGCTTTAGCGGCAGCATCTTTCTCTTTTTGCGCAGCTTTGGCCGCGTCCTCTTTCTCCTCTGCAGCTAGCTTTGCAGCTTCTTCTTTTTCTTTCAGCGCGTCTTTTTTGGCTTCAGCCGCTTCTTTGGCCGCCTCTTTTTTCTCTTTTTCGCTCATACCACTCTGGGCATTGGCTTGGAATTGGAATGCAGCAAAACAAAGCATTAAGAGCAATAAAATCTTTTTCATCACTTGATAGTTTACGGTTAAAAGGATGCAAATTCGCGAGTGAAATATAGAAATTATTCGCAAATAAGCGATTGAGATTTATTAGTAGTGGGGCAAAAATATTTTGGCGAAAAACGAACAACGGCCTATTTCGGGTAAGTCTGAACGATTTGTTTGCTAAATGCAAGCAATTCAGCCTCCTTTAGTTTACCTGCCATCAATTGAAGTCCTACTGGTAAGCCAGACTCATGCGTTCCTACCGGAAAGGCGATCCCTGGGATGCCCACCATATTGGCCTGCACCGTAAAAATATCTGCCAGGTACATGGCCACTGGATCTTCCAGTGACTCCCCCAGGTTCCAGGCAGGAGTAGGAGCGGCGGGCATCAGCAGAAAATCATATGCTGCAAAAATGGCTTCGGTTTGTTCGGCAATGAGGCGGCGCACTTTCTGGGCTTTGGTATAATAGGCATCGTAATAGCCAGAGCTGAGTACAAATGCCCCCAGCATGATGCGGCGTTTTACTTCGGTACCAAAACCTTCCGAGCGCGATTTTTTGTAGGTTTCTTCCAAACTTTTGGTATTTGGGCTGCGGTAACCAAACCGAATCCCATCGTAACGCGAAAGATTGGACGAAGCTTCCGCTGTAGTCAGTACATAATAAGCAGGAATGATGTAATCGAGGTAATCAAATTGAACGGGCTCTACGGTATGCCCCTGGGCCTTGAGCCACTCAATCATGCGCAAGCAATGTGCCTGGATGCCGGGATCAATACTGGGATGGTTGACAGCGGTATCAAAATAGGCCACTTTTACCGGGCCTTTAAAATCCAGCAGTTGGCTATATGCAGGCACGTCACCTTGGGTAGTTGTGCCGTCAAAATCATCTTTGCCCGCTATGATCTCAAGGGTTAGCGCGATGTCTTCTACGCTGTTGGCCAAAATTCCGATCTGATCGAAAGAAGAGCCATAAGCCAGTAAGCCATGTCGTGAAATCCGGCCATAGGTAGGTTTCATGCCAATTACGCCACACAAGGCAGCAGGTTGGCGCACTGAACCTCCGGTGTCCGAACCCAATGCCAGAAGGCAGGTGTCGGCCTGTACCGAAACCGCTGAACCACCCGAAGAACCGCCAGGAACTTTGGTAGGGTCGGCGGCATTCCGCACCGGGCCATAGTAAGACGTTTCATTGGTAGAGCCCATTGCAAACTCATCACAGTTTGTACGGCCAATGATTATCGCGTCTTCAGCCAGCAAACGCTCCACCGCAGTTGCCGAGAAAAGAGACTGAAAACCCTCCAAAATTTTGGAACCACCCGTAACCGTATGCCCTTGGTAACAAATTACGTCTTTAATGGACACCACTGCTCCAAACAAACGCCCGACCTGCTCGGGGTTTTCGCGGTATTTTTGCTCCAGCTCCGCTGCTTTCGCCAGTGCTTCTTCGGCGAACACTTCTACGTAGATATTCAGTGCCTGGTTTTCATAGATCTTTTCGAGGTAGTAGTCTACGACTTCTACCAAAGTGATCTCACCATGCTGGATGGCCTGTTGAAGCTGGGAAAGCGTTGAAAAGCGCGGTATCATTGAGTCAAAAGTTGGTTTAGGGAGGCAAAAGTACCCGTTTTTTGGGGATTATGGTAAGAATCTCGGCGTTTCAACAGCCTTCATCGCTTTTCATTTGCACATTACCACATTTTTGCTATATATTTGCCGAAAGGAAACAAGAACGTTTTCATCCGACCGGATGGAAGCGTTCTTGTTTTTTCTAATGCAAGAACCTGCCAAAGTTAGGTGCTATGCAATTCCCCAGCGGTTTAACAGCAAGCGACTGTAGCAACTCAAAAAGACACAGTTACAGTTTAAAACCCACCTAAATATTGTAGTCCAAGTTGCAATTTTTCCATTTCAACAAGGATGAAAATTTAAATTCGGTCGGCAGGTAGCCCGGCTGGGGAAGGAGATTAATCATTGGAAAATTTATGCATTATGGTAATCAACTATTTAACTCGGGAAGGATTTGAAAGATTGACGGGAGAACTGGATGACATGAAAACCCGTGGCCGTAATGAGGCAGCTCGTGCCATTGCAGAAGCCCGTGAAAAAGGAGACCTTTCTGAAAACGCCGAATACGATGCGGCCAAAGAAGCACAAGGCTTGTTGGAACTGCGCATCAACGATTTGGAGAAACAACTGGCGAATGCCCGCATTTTGGATGCAAGTGACGTGGATACATCAAAGGTTACGGTTTTGTCGAAGGTAACCATCATGAATACAAAAAACAAAGCCAAAATCACTTACCAATTGGTATCTGAAGCAGAAGCAGACCTCAAAACCAAAAAAGTATCGGTTAGCTCTCCCATGGGGAAGGGTCTGTTGGGTAAAATCATCGGAGAAACTGCAACAGTAATAACCCCCAATGGTGAAATGCAGTTTGAAATCGTTGATATCACCATTTAATTTGCTGTAGTGCTGATTTGACAATGCACCTCATCAAATCAGTACTACAACAAATCATCAAATCAGCACCTCAACATGGCATCCATCTTTACCCGCATTGTCAATGGCGAAATTCCTTGCCACAAAATAGCAGAAACAGCTGATTACTTTGCCTTTTTGGACATTCGTCCAATGGCCAAAGGGCATACCTTGGTTATTCCCAAAAAGGAAGTAGATTATATTTTTGACCTGGAAGACGAAGAACTGACGGGCTTGCATTTGTTTGCCAAAAAAGTAGCCAAAGCATTAGAATCCGTTGTGCCCTGCAAACGCATCGGGATGGCGGTTATTGGCATCGAGGTGCCACATGTACACATCCACCTTATCCCACTCAATAGCTTGCAAGACATCACTTTTACCAAAGCTCCGGTAGAAGTTAGTCCCGCAGAAATGGCAGAAATTGCTGCCGAAGTAGCCAAAGTGCTAATGGGTTGATGTGCTGATGTGAATTATCACACCAGCACATCCAATTATCTCCTCCGCTTGTTGCGGTTGTTTTTCCGTCTACGGTTGTCGCCTCCACCTTGAGTTGGATTGTCACTTGTACCCGTTGCATCGTTGTTTACAACTGGTGGACCATCTGGATTATCGGGCTTTGGGCGATTTTGTGGCTCTCTAGGTGGCTGTGGTGGACGAGGATTAGGGTTCGGACGCCCTGGGTTGTTTCCTCCACTATTGTTTCCACCACCATTGTTTCCTCCACCACGATTGTTTGGATCATTTGGCCTTGGCGCTTGAGGGTTGTTCCCTTTGGGCGCTTGAGGATTGGGATTGTCGTTGCTCCGAGGTTGCTGTTGGTTGCCACGTTGTCCGTCTGGACGGCGATTTTCAGGTCTGCCTTGTCCTTGTCCAGGGTTTGGCCCACCGGGAGGTTTGGGACGGGGATCATTCCGATTTTCATTGCGGGGTTCATTCCGGTTTTGTCCATCGCCTTCTCCGCCACGATCCTGTGGTCTTTTCTTTTTCTTCTTCTTGCGGCGTTTTTTGTCGTCGGGTAATTCAATATCTCCCGTAACATCCACAAATCCATCCTCTTCGGGTACAAAATTAGTGGTAGCTGCAACATCAAACTCGTCCGGTTTTTCACCGCGTCCGTTCATTTCCTGAATTTCCTTGACTTTGCTCAAATCAAGCGGATAAACCGTGCCGCGACCCCGTTCGTGATCGTAGACATAGAAAAGCAGTTTTTTGAAAATATCCGTTTTGATCAGGGTAGCTGTACCTTTTTTGGTTGTTAAACGATCAGCTCCACTCGGAAAATCAGCCAAGGCATCCAAGTAAGTGTCCAATTCATAGTTCAAACAACATTTCAGTCGACCGCATTGACCCGACAATTTCACCTGATTGATGGCCAGGTTTTGGTAGCGGGCTGCAGCTGTAGACACCGATTTGAAGTCGGTGAGCCAGGTAGAGCAGCACAATTCACGGCCACAAGATCCGATGCCGCCGATGATGGCCGATTCCTGCCGCGCTCCGATCTGCCGCATTTCAATTTTTACCCGAAATTCTTTGGCGTAATGCCGAATCAACTCCCGGAAATCCACCCGCCCATCGGCGGTATAATAGAAGGTGGCTTTGCGCTTATCGCCCTGGTACTCTACGTCGCCAACTTTCATATCCAAACCCAGGGTACGGGCAATGGCGCGTGCTCTGACCATGGTGGGCTGTTCCGCTTCGCGGGCTTCTTCAAGTCGTTCGAGGTCGCGCTCGTTGGCCCGGCGCAATACAAAATTAGTGATTGAGCGCTCGTCAACCCGGCGGCGTTTCATTTGCAGGCGCACCAGTTCTCCAGAGAGACTCACTTTGCCAACGTCGTATCCATTGCCTGTTTCGGCCACTACCGTATCTCCCGTAACGACGCGTACCTGATCGGCCACGCGATAAAACTGTTTGCGAACCCCGTTTTTAAAACTCAGTTCAACGATATTAAGCGGATCGATATCGATAATATCCAGACTGGACAACCAGTCATAAGTATTGAGGCGGTTGCAACCACCTGTTGCGCATCCCCCGTTACTGTTGCAACCTTTGGTTCCGCTGCTGGTTCCACAACTTGTACAACCTAAACATCCCATCGTTTCATCGTTTTATGCAGTTGGATGGAAGCGTCCAAAAATAGAATTTTCGGGTTGGCATTCCTTTCCACGTATTGATAACAATCGTTGAACAAACGTACTATTTGTTCAACTTGGTTTATATTCAACACTTTCGCCAGGTTTTGGGCACTGCTCAATTCCTCGGGTTGCAGGCGGGCGTTGGTACTTCCGGTAGCCAGCATGATGAGAAACTCGCGCATAAAATGCAGCCCATACAGCAAAAAGTGTTTTTGATTTTCACGTCCCAAAGTAGCAAAACTCTCGCTCCACTTGACCAAATCTGGGCCGTAACCCTTATAGCATTTGCGCAACCAGTCCAAAAGTAGTCCCGCATCATTGCCCAGTTTATTGGCGGCGATGGTCAGTGCCTCATTGAAATTGCCGTTGGCCAAATGGGCAATACTCCAGGCCTTGTCTGGAGTACTTAGCTCGCGTTGCAAGAGTCCATCCACTACATCCTGATCGGTAAGCGCAGGAATTTTGACCAATTGACAACGCGAGAGGATCGTATTGAGGATCAATTCGGCATTTTCAGCAATCAAAATGAAGTGGGTATGTGGAGGGGGTTCTTCAATCAATTTGAGCAGGCGATTGCCTTCATTGCCCAAGTATTCGGGCAACCACATGATCAGCGTTTTTATGGGCGCTTCATAGGTCTTGAGGCTAAGCTTGCGAATGATGTTTTGGCACTCATCCTTGTTGATGTTGCCTTGCTTGTTTTCGGCACCAATGAATTGCAGCCACTGGTTGCTGTCCATGTATGGATTGTCGTGCAGGGCCTGTCGCCACAGGGGCATAAATTTATCACTGGTGATGCCTGCTCCAACTACCGGAAAAGAAAAATGGACGTCGGGATGAATCAATTTGGAGGTTTTGATGCAAGCGGCACAAGCTCCGCAAGAATCGTCATCCGTTCGATTGGTACAGAGCAAATATTGGCTGAGTGCCAAAGTCAAAGTGCGCTTTCCAATGCCGTTGGAGCCCAGCAACAATAGGGCATGAGGCAAATGGTTTGAACCAACCATGTGCTTCAATGTTCTTATTGTATCTGTTTGTCCTACGATATCCTGAAAACGCATACTGTCTTTTGGGTTAATGTTTTCAGATTTCCGAAAACTACCGCAAAGGAAGGATCATTCACTGATCTGGCTCAGAAGAGAATCTTCGAGCGGATTGAGTGAGGAAGGAAAAATACCGATGAGTTGGCCTGTTTCGTTGAGCAAGTATTTTTGAAAATTCCACTTTACTTCCGAATCCATAACTCCATTTTCGCTTTTATGGGTCAACCAATGGTACAAAGGATGCATTTCGGCTCCTTTGATATGGATTTTTTCAGTCATAGGGAAACTTACCCCATAGCGCATTTTACAAAAATGTGCAATTTCTGCACTGGAGCCGGGCTCTTGCCCTCCGAAATCGTTGGAGGGCAGCCCTATGACGATCAATTTATCTTTATAAGTTTCGTAGAGCTCCTGCAATTGCGCATATTGTGGGGTGTAGCCACATTCTGAGGCTACATTAACCACGAGTATTTTCTTGCCTTTGAAATCAGCGAAATCGATTTTATTCCCCGCGATGCCTTCAACTTTGAAGCGATGAATTGAATCCACAGCTTAAAATTTAATCTTTGGCATGAAACACCAAAGAATGAATACTTTTCACTTAACGGTAAAAGTAAAAAAAAATGTTAAACCGAGAAGGATAACGCCGTATTTTTTGCAGGTCTATGCACTCACAGGTCTGTCAGGATTCCTATTTCGGGGTAGATTCTATCTCTTCCGACTCATCTACGGGCGTTTTAGGTAGTTTTTTGTCCCAGAGTATAGCCGATTCGGCCTGCTCTTCCTTGAACATCCGCACCGCGAAAAAAATACTCACCAATAAGGTGACAATGGCCAGGAGCATCAACCAGTCGTAGAATTCCTGAATGATGAAAAAATCATAAAGCCCATGTACCAACACGGCAATGCTCAATCCCATCAACAGAAAGCGAATGCGGGTTTTATGGTCGGTTTTGAATTTGGATTTACCTACAAAATACCCCATCATCGTGGCAAACACGGCGTGGGCAGGTACTGCAGTTAAGCCCCGGAGGGCCGTGGTGGAAATGCCAAATTCCAGGGCGTAAAGGATATTTTCGAGGGTTGCAAAACCCATGCTGATCATCACCGCATAAATGATTCCGTCTAGCGGCTCATTAAAGAATGGGCGCAAATAGGGAAACAACACCAAGGCCAAAAACTTAAAAAGCTCTTCGGTAAACGAAACCACCAGAAAGGAAGTAAAGCACAGCCAGAAAATATTTCCAGGATCATCGATGCCCCAGACATAAAATACTTCCTGAACCCTCATGACAGGAAACGTGATCACCATGCCCAAGATGAAACAGAGGGTGAGTGGAAGCCACTTCTCTCGTTCGTAGCGATCAGAACGGTAAATAACCCAGGCAATAAGTATAGTGGGAAAGATCGCCAATGCGAGCTGTATAACCATTATCAAGGGCGCTTTGGTGGTTAGCAAAAAAGAGACTTACAACTTAATTTGGATATGGCTGGATCTGTAAAGAAGCGATTCAACAAACTTAGCTACAATAATAACGCCATTTTACAAAAAACGTTTATTTTTCCTTTATCCACGTTATCTTCACCGGGCATTCTTGGATCTTATTTTACTTAATCCTTTTTATGGCTGAGTTTTCTGAAATTCGCAATCGGCTATCCAACGTTGAAAACTTGGAGAAAGAACTGCATTTGAAACAATTGCAGATCAATCGCCTATTGAGCATCACTCAGGCCATCAACAACAATGTGTCTGGCGTTGAGCTGTATGACATGTACCGCTCCTTTTTGAGTTGGGAAATGGGCATCAAGAAAATGGCCCTTTTTGTACATGAAGAGGACATCTGGCATTGCGCAGCCTCTTTGGGAATTCCAGATAACCTGCTCAGTGAAGACATCACAGGTTATCTTCCCCAGTATACCCGCCTGCGCAACCTGGAAGAGACCGAATCCGCACTCATGCGGCAATTTGATGTCGTGATTCCAGTACGGCACAAAGACAACGCGATTGCTTACGTCTTCATCGGTGGTTTTGCCGAAGACGATGACATGTACAACAAGGTTCAGATCATTACCACGATTACCAATATCATTGCGGTAGCGATGGAAAATAAGCGCTTGTTCAAACGCCAGTTGGAGCAAGAGCGCCTAAAACGGGAAATGGAATTGGCAGGGGATGTACAAAAACTGCTTATTCCTCAAAAGCTGCCTTCCTGTGACAATTACGAATTTGCCAGCATTTACAAACCGCATTTTGGAGTAGGTGGTGATTATTTTGACTTTATTGAATTTCCCGACGGCAAAATTGTTTTTTGTGTAGGCGATTTTACTGGAAAAGGCTTATCTGCGGCGCTTTTGATGGCCAATTTTCAAGCCAATTTCCACACCCTGATCAATAAGCAGGCCGATTTGGATGAATTCATCCGGGATTTGAATCAATCGGTTAACCTGATTACCCAAGGAGATCGATTCATTACTTTTTTTATTGCGGAGTACAATACCCATACCCGCAATATTCGCTACGTCAATGCAGGACACAACCCTCCCATATTGGTGTCCAAAGATCGCCTTTTGCCCCTCAATAAAGGTTGTATCATGCTGGGATCGTACGCCACCATTCCCGAAATTGAAATCGGAGAATGCCACATCAATGAAGAGGAGGCCATTATTTTGGCCTATACAGATGGATTGACCGACATTCGCAATAGTGCAGGCGATTTTGTAGACGAAGATTTATTGTATCGCTTTGTACAGGATAACTTTTTACTCGGGGCTGAAGAATTCAATGAACGCTTGTTGGGTATTCTGGACGCCTTTCGCGGAGAAGAAAACTATCCCGACGATTTTACTGTTCTAACCTGCAAGATTCACAACCGATAGAAACGCAGAAAAATTAACTTCACGATTTTGGGTTAATGATCTGGTCTCGTCTTATTAAAAATTGGACTAGATTGTTGGGTTGTTGATCGACTTAATTTTGATCGATGATAAATTAAGTCGGAAATTGCCTTTGAACACGGTTTTTGTTATTTTACATCGCAAAATAAGTCCGGACAAAGCATCCATTCTCAAGCCACAATCGTTTTATCAGTATTTCTGGTTTGTATCTTAGGAGCCTACGGCATAATTCATCATCATGAAAGACAAAACAACTGCAGGTCTTTTAGCAATATTTTTGGGCGGATTAGGCGTCCATCGTTTCTATTTGGGACAAACGGGAATGGGATTTATGCATCTTGCCTTTTTTTGGCTGCCAGTGCCTATTTCATGGGTGGTTGGCTTTATTCATGGCATTATGATCTTGACCATGGATGACGATAAGTTCAACCTCCAATACAACCCTGAACATTTCCGGGTAATCAAAAAAGGAAACCGCAGGCAAGATAAAGAGGTCAGAAGAGATGAGCGCCGCAACCCACAGAATGGTCAACGCCGCAGCAATGAGCCAGCACACCAAACCGTTGACTACGAAAAACAGCAAACGCTCAAAAAAAGCGGGATAGACAAGTACAAGGATTATGATTACCAAGGAGCAATTGAAGAGTTCAAAAAAGCACTTGCCCTGGATCCCAACGACATTTCTATCCATTTTAACCTTGCTTGCACCTATTCCCTCAACGAAGAAGCGGATAAAGCCTTGGAGCACCTGGATCGGGCAGTTTCACTGGGCTTTACTGATTTTAAGCGCATCAAGGAGCACGATGCCCTCGCTTATTTGCGCATCCAGGATGCCTTTGATGAATTTGAGCAAAATGGTTTTAGACTAAAGCAAGCGACACCTCAAAGACAAGCCACCACCACTGTCCAAACGCAGGGAGGACAGGAGTCGGCAGTGGAAGACCATTCCCAAATTTTGGAACAACTTCAAAAATTGAATGAACTGCGCCTCAAAGGTTTGTTGACCGAAGAAGAGTTTGTAACGCAGAAAAGAAAACTGACGGACTAATTTATAGCGATGATTGCAGAAACGTTGATTTCGACGGCCATTATTCCACTACAGACTTCGGATACCGGCGATGTAGCGTTAGAAATGATGAGCGAGTTTTATGTGCGGCACCTTCCGATCGTCAACAACCGCGAATTGCTGGGGGTTTTGTCGGAAGACGATGTGCTCAATTTTGACATCAACGAACCGATTGGCTCATACAGCCTTTCGCTGCAGCGACCTTATGTGCACCACAATGACCACATTTACGAGATTATGCGCCTGATCGCGGATCAGGATCTGTCTATCGTGCCTGTAGTAGATGCCGACAACAATTACCTGGGCGTTGTAACCTTGGAAGATCTCTTGCGTTACTTTGCCCGCACGGTTTCTTTTTCTGATACGGGGAGCATCATCGTGCTGGAATTGAGTCGCCGCGATTACTCCATGACCGAGATTGCCCGCATCGTGGAATCAGAAGGCGCTACCTTGCTGAGTTCTTTCATTACCTCGTATCCAGATTCTGAGCGCATCGACGTTACGCTCAAAGTCAATTTGCAGCACATCCACAATATCCTGGCTACATTTGAGCGCTTCAAGTACGAAATCAAAGCTTCTTTCAACGAAGCAGAATATCTGGACAGCCTGAAAGAGCGCTATCAGGGCTTGATGAGTTACTTGAATGTTTGATAGATTAGGTTTTTTATTGAGTGAGTTGTTTGTTTTTAGGAAAAATGAAGATATATTGTTCCTAAATAAACTTTAGTCAATATGAAATCAATCAAACTAATTACT